>JAHZAR010000008.1:13871-49775 GCA_019423835.1 Clostridiales bacterium
CCTCCGCATCCTGCAATTTTTCCGCTGACCGCAGCCATGTGCCTGGAAACGCCTGCCCCGTGCAGTGTCCGAAACTGAGACAGCGGGGAGCTTCAGCCGGAAACTGGATGGTTTCCTGCGAAGCGTCCCCGCTGCTTTTCACTTTCCTGATTCTCTCTGAAACTTTCTTTCTCCGTGCTGTCTGTTTCCCTATGAACCGGATGTGTTCATATATCCGCTCACAGCCCACTGGTAAGTCTCCATGGCCTGGAACAGGGCCATATCGGCTGTCTGCTCCGCCACCTGCTTGCTCAGATAGGTGGACTGTTCCTGCAGATACTCGATATCGCTGGTCATGCCGAGGCTTCGCTTTGTTTCCACGGCAGACATGGTCTGTTCCTCTGTGGCAAGCTCTGCCTGAGCCAGCTGCCAGGCAATCTGCTTCTGCTTTATGTCGTTATAGAGGTTTGTCATGGTGGCGCTCACCGTCTGCTCCAGATTTTTTACTGTTCTCTCCTGATTCTTTCTGTCTGTGGAATTTTCCTGCATATTGTTAAGCGCCCGCCGGCTGTACTGGAGATCGTAGTTATTGGCCAGTGCCGTCTGGGTATCCGCCTCCAGATTAATCTGGGCAATGGAGTCCGCATTGGCATGGGGTACCTCCCTGATCTCCGGCTGCGCATCGTAGCTCCATCCTGTCATCATGCAGAGATTCTGGCGCAGCGTTTCCAGGCTCGCCATGGTTTCCGTCTGCGTAGACTTGATAGACTGAAGATTCTTCTGGGCCTTCAGCACATCTGCCTGGGTTGCCATGCCGATGGAGGCCTGCGTCTCTGTGGCCTTTAAGGCCGCCTCCATAACCTCCACGTTTTTCTGGATCAGGGCCACATTTCCGCGAAGCTGATTGTAGGAGTTAAAGAGGTTCTGGGTGGACACGATGATTCCCTTCTGGTTTTTTATGTGCTGAATTTTTCTCATCTCGCTGTCCACGTAGGAGCTGTCAGCGGAAATATCTGACTTCAGGGCGCTGTTCTGCGTCATGGCTGCCGCTGACATAAGGGGCGCATATCCGGCCATATAACTGGCAGCCCCTGCCCGAAGCTGCGCAGCAAGGGCCGGATTTCCGGCATCCAGCGCCTCCTGCGCCTGATCGCTCAGATCATCGGCCATGGAGCTCAAATCCTCGGCCTGATCTCTCAGATCCTCCGCAGAGTCATACATATCCTGGGCGCTGTCCTTGGCATCCCGGCGTATCCGTGAGGCATCGTCATCATTCTTCGTGTCGTTGTAGGACGCCTGTTCATTCTGGTAATTCGCGTTATACTCCTCCACCAGAAGGGACAGCTCATCGTATTCCATTACATTGTCCCTGAGTCTTTCCCAGGTTGCATCGTCATGGGCAAACTGGGGACTTTCAGCCAAAACCTGCATGGGTGTGGCCGCAAGCGCCGCCGCTGTCAGAAGCGGCAGAACCCTTCTGTATTGTCTGTTCATTGTTCTTCCCTCCATTTAGTGCGTATCTGCACACGCTAGCTTCCCGACGCCATCATTCCCTTCAATGCCCAGTCATAGTTCTGGATGGCAGAGAACAACTCTGTCTGAGCTGTATCCCTCTCTGATTTGGCTGTCAGATAGGAGACCTGTGCCTGAAGATAGTCGATCCTGCTCATCATCCCCATGGCATTTTTCTGATCTGCCGCCTGCATGTCGAGAGCGGCTGCCTGGAAGTTTGCCTCTGCGCCTTCACAGGCCTGCCTTGCGGCTACCGCCTTGGCGTAAAGTCCCTCCATACCTACTGCTATGCTCTGACGCATCTGGGAAACATTCCGCTTTTTCGCATTTCTCGAAACAGAGCCGGAAGCTCCTCCCTGTCTGAGACTTATGAAACTGTAGTTGGTCTGAGTAGCCGTCTCTGTGTCAGCGGCCAGATTCATACGGTCAACCCTGGCCGGATCCGGCGCCGGAAGGGGAGCAATCTCCGGATCGGTATCCCCGTTCCAGCCGCATGTGATGAGAAGATTCTGTTTCAGATTTCTGATGGTGGAGTCAAGCTGGACTGCGGCACTCTGGGCCTGAAGCCAGGACTGGTTGGCCTTCAGCACATCCTCTGAAGATGCCATGCCAAGGCCTGCCTGAGCCGTCACTGCATCGAGCGAGGCCCTCGCCAGCTCCTCATTTTTTTCTGCAAGCTCCTTTCCGGAAACTGCGCTTTGATACTGGATCAGAAGATTCTGTGCCAGCATGGTCTGCTGGTTTTTCAGCGCCTTCATGGAACGCTCTGTTGTTCCTGAGAGATCCTCTGTTGACAGCTTGGCTGCCTGCTTTCTCATGGCCATGGCGGATTCCTTGTAGGACTCATAGAGTGCTCTGGTGGCTTCATCCATGTCATCCTCCTTCAGATCAAGGGCGTCCTCCATCAGCTCATTGGCATCCTTTCCCAGCTGTCTGGCCGCATCCAGGTTCTGGCTCTGGCTTACAGTCTGAGAGTATGTATTTTTATAGGTTACGTTATAGCGTTCAACCAGCTCCGGAAGCTCGTCATACTCGAGAAGCCCGTCATTCAGACTGGCCTCCCTGGCCTCCGATGCCCCGCCGTCTGCCCCGGAGGGGCCGGCTGAGGCCGCTCCCGGCGCTCCGACTGCCATCAGGATCGCCAGCGCGGCAGCTGCCGCCTGTTTTCGTTTCATCGAATCACCTCCGCTGTCTAAAGTTTTATTACTGAAAGCCGGTCCGCCACTCTATTGTACTACAAGTTCTGCCTGGGAATCCTGGAAATATTAAGCAGCTTTTCCAAGATTCCCGGCAGCTGTCTTAGCTGCACCTTCCATGTCTGAGACGGCGCAGGCGGCCGGCGGCGGAACTTTATATTTAGTCTACATCCATCTCGTCGTACTTGGGCTTTCTGTTCATCAGCGTGTAGTAGATCGGCAGCATCAGCAGGGACAGAACCGTGGAGGCCACCAGACCGCCCACGTTTACGAGGGCAAGGCCCTGCATGGTCTCTCCGCTGTCTCCATAGGCCATTGCCATAGGGATCATGGAAACGACTGTGGTCAGCGTTGTCATAAGGATAGGACGGAGTCTCGTCGCACCGGCTTCCACAAGAGCGGTATCCCGATCCATCTCTGCCCGGTACTGGTCAGCGGTATCCACGTAGAGGATACCGGAGTTTACTACGGTACCGAACAGCATCAGGAATCCTAACAGAGATGCCATACTGATGCTGGCGTCGGCTAAGAAGAGGAGACCGAAGGCTCCAATCAAGCTGAACGGGATCGTCGTCATAACCATGATGGAGAACTTCGGTGACTCGAACTGAGCCGCCATCACGACAAATACCAGGAAGATGGCCATGGCGATGGCTCCTCCCAGGGATGCAAACTCCTCGGCCATGCTCTCATCCATGGCATTCTGCGCTCTGGTCACATTCTCGGTCAGCCTTGGGGCCACCTCCTCGTCGTAAATCTGTTTTTCGATGGCATCCATCTGCTCTTCCTGCGTTCCGTTGACAAAGTCTCCGCTGATGGTCACCTGATATTCTTTGTCTTTTCTGGTAATGCTCTGGGGGCTGTCCTTGAAGTAAATATCGGCAATATCCGCCAGAGCCACGGAATTTCCGGCTGCTCCGCTCACCACGATTCCCTTTACCTGGTCAACGGTTTCATACCAGCCGTCCGGGTACTCTACATTGACGCTGACTTCCTCTCCATCCTCATCCAGGGTTGTCGCCTCGCTTCCGCTCATCATCAGGTACACGTTCTGAGCCACCTGGGACGGCACGAGTCCCTCTGCGGAAGCCTTGATCGGATCGATGTCGATCTGGATGATAGGAGCGGAGTTTTCCAGAGTGGAGTGTACCTTCGTCACCTCCGGCCTCTGCTTTAAGGCTTCTGTGATCCGGTCGGAAATATCCTTCAGCTCATCGTACTGGGTACCCTGGAGAATATACTCTACCCCGTTTCCTGTGCTCATCATACTGGAGCTGGAGCTTACGGACTCAACTGTCACATTCATCTCCGGATATCCCGTCAGAAGAGGATTCCACTCCTTCACCACCTCGTCGGTGGAGCGTTTTCTGTCATCTGCCAGGTAAGCGGTGATGGTAGCTGAGGAGCCGCCGGAAGTGCTGAGACCGCTTGCTCCGTCGGACAGGATGTAGTCCTCCACATCGGGATCAGCCGCCACGTACTCCTCCACCTTTGATACAATTTCATCTGCCTTCTCAACCGTCAGTCCCGGCCTCAGTTCCATTGTCACCTGAACCGTTCCCTCATCAGAAGCAGGCATCAGCTCCATGCGGATCTGGGTTGCCAGCAGGAACGAAACGACAAGCAGGGCAATGCTGGTGAACATAACGGTCTTCTTCTTGGGAAGCAGGAAGCGCAGAAAACTCCTGTACTGATCCTGCATTGCCCGCACTGCGCCTGACAGAGGAGCCTTTGTCTTTTCAATCGGGCGGTACATGGTATAGCACAGCGGAACCACGGTAATCGCCGAGATAAAAGAAGCAACCATACAGAACACAATCGTAAAGCCCAGAGGCTTGAACATCTGCCCGGAAAGTCCCTGAATCATGGCTAACGGAAGGAATACCACGCAGGTTGTAGCTGTACCGCCGAGAATCGAGGCGATCATGATTCTTGTTCCTTCAAGCGCCGCATCACGGAAGGAGGTGGCGCCGTTTCCAATCTTCTCTTTTGCCCTGAAGCAGCTCTCCAGGATATTGATCGAGTTGTCGACCATCATTCCGACGCCCAGAACAAGGCTTCCCAGGGTAATAACATTCAGGGAAAAGCCCATGGCCTTCATCAATATCAATGCTGCCAGGATCGAGATCGGGATGGAGGTTCCTACAATCAGGGATGCCTTCACATCTCCAAAGAACAGGTACAGAATTACCATGGAGATAATGACAGCCATTACCATGGTTTCCAGAACGCTCTCCAGAGAGGAGTTAATGCTGTCGCTGCTGTCATTAACTATAACGAGTTCCAGGTTCGGATTACTTCGCTTCAAACGCTCGATGGTGCTGTTTACTGCCTTTGATACCTCTCCGGCGGAGGCCTCCTGCTGCTTTTTAATGCCGAGAGAGATCGTATCTTTGCCATTATAGCGGCCGATTCCAGAGGGATCCTCCAGGTTGGAGTATATGTTGGCCACATCCTCCAGGTGAATAACATCCCCGCTTCCCACTGTGATCGGGATGGATTTTAAGCTCTCCATCGTGTCGAAGGTGACACCGGCTGACACAGACAGCTTCTGGTTTCCCACGATGGCACTTCCCGTCGGGAGGGAGAAATCGGCAGAGCCGATGGCGGATATCAGTGAGTTCATGGTAAGATGGTACTGATCCATCTTTTCGGGAATCAGCTCCACCTTTACATACTGCTCCTGTCCGCCGCTGACATCCACGCTGGCCACAGAGGAAATCTTTTCAAACTCAGGTACAATCTTCTCATTGACATAGTTGTAGAGATTGTCGGCCGAATCATCATTGACTGCCAGTGTCATAGTCGCCATGTCGTTGATGTTGAATTCCACAACCATCGGCTCCTCCGCATCGTCAGGAAGGCTGGCTGTCAGAAGATCCGTCTTTTTCTTTAAATCGTTGTAAGCCTTATCCATATCGGTTCCGTACTGGTACTCCAGAAGAACCATGGACATATTTTCCTGTGAGTAGCTGGTCACTGACTTAACGCCGCTCAAGGTTCCTATCTCATCCTCGATGGGCTTGGTCACCAGCTCGCTCACATCCTCCGGGCCTGCTCCCGGATAGGTGGTGAACACTACCATCATCGGCATCTCCATCTCCGGAATCAGCTCCAGCTTGGAGGACAGGACAGAGGAAAGTCCGAATACGATCAGGCAGAGCACTGCCAGGATCGTGGTAATGGGACGTTTCAGGACAAATTTAGTTAAACCCATATGTAAGCCTCCTTACTCTGCCGCCTGCTCTGCGGTTTCGTCTGTGGTATTGCCGGCGTCCGCAAGCTCTACCTGGGAGCCCTCGTAAAGCTCTGAGCTCCATGTGACAATCACCTGATCGTCTGCCGTAAGGCCAGAAACTACCTCTGTTTTTTCTGCATCGAAAATCCCGGTTTCGATGGGAACCTCATGCACCGTCCCGTTATCATAGGTGTACACGTTCGGCTTTCCGTCGGAATAGTACACGGCATCTGTGGGAACAGTCAGCACATTGTCAGCCCGCTCGGATACGACAGACAGCTTTACTCTGGAGCCTGTGGCAAGAGCCTGGGCCTCTGCCAGAGAAGCTTTCACATTGAAAAGGCCTGTGGCATCGTCAATCTTCGTGCTGATCTCGGAGATAGTTCCCTCATAAACAGTTCCGTTCTTGTCGATCTCCACCGTATCGCCCACATGAAGGCCTCCCACAACCCTCTCTGTCACGGCGAAGTTGACCTGTCTGGCTCCCTCGCCTGAGATGACACAGATGATGTTCTGGGTGCTCACATTGTCGTGAACCTCCACGCTCACGCTCTCCACTTTTCCTGCAATCGGAGCCGTGATGGAGCTGTACTCCACCTGGTTGTCGTAGGCAATCTTTGCGGAGTTGTACTGAAGCCTCGCCATCTCGGCGCTGCTCTGGGCCTGCTCATAGGCCTGCTGGGAGAGGTTCCCGCTCTCAAACAGCACCCGTGAACGCTCCAGCTCCCGGTTCGCATTGTCCAGGCTTACAGCAGCCGTATCCATGCTGTTCTTTGCCGTATCCACCATTTTTGTGTCAATGTGACAGATGGGCTGTCCCTCTGTCACCACATCCCCGGCCTTCACATACACCTCCGTCACTTCTCCGGCAGCCTTCGGGATAATGGATGCCATCTCGGAGGGCTCGATGCTCCCTGAAAGATCCGTGTAGATTTCAATGGTCCCCATCTCCGGCTTCGCCACAGACACCACCGGAACGGCCGCCGAATTCACCTCCTCCTTCGGCTTTAAGAACCGAGGAACAATCATAACCGCTGCCACAGCCACAATCACTGCTGCAATAACAATTTTTGACTTCTTCATGCTGTTATCTCCCTTTGCTTTCTGTCTTTATTTCTATGATGCTGATGCCTGAATGTGCAGACATATCTTTTTATGCGCCCGGCTCCCCCGGTTATGTAGATTTCTGCATACACAGGGAACTGTTTTTCCGGACTGCCCCCCTCATGCTTCCGTATTTGAGAATCTCCATCCTCCGGCTGTAATTCCTCTTGGCCTCCTCCACGGAAACTCCATCGTAAATTTCCCGGATAGCCATCGCCACCGACGCCATGCCCAGCGTAAACAGGCAGTGGAAATCCTCGAATTCTGAGAAATGCATTTTCAGCTGATCGGTATGCTCAAACAGCCAGCGCTCCACCTGCTCTCCCGCCTTTGTGTATTCCTCATTTTTCTTTTTGGAAAGCCTTCCCCCGAACATATCGTCCGAATTCATATGGAGCATAATGTTCTTGAGGAAATCGAAATTCGGCCTGGAACAGCAGAACCGGAGCATTTCCTGCAGAATGCAGTCCATCACCGCAAAGATATCTCCCCCTGTCTTCCTGGCCCTGTCCTTTACGAGAATAATCAGCTTCTTTTGAATATCCTCAAAAATATAGGACACAATATCCCATTTATCCTCAAAGTAGGTATAAAAGCTGCCTCTGGAAATATCTGCATTTTTGATAATCTGGTTAATTGAAACCTTATCCATGGTTACTCTGGCGAATTCCCGGATTGCAGCCTCGCAGATAATTTTTCTCTTTTCCTCCGACAGACGGTAAAAACGCTCTGACGGCATATTTCTCACCCTGCTTTCCTCTGTTTCTTCGCTGTTCCGGAATCCTCTCTGCCGTCCCCCTCTTCCGCCGGACGGAGGGCGCGCAAATAAAACCCCAGTGACAACCTGTCACTCATTATAGTGACAACCTGTCACCATGTCAAGAAGGCAGCTGGTGATTTTACAAAATATTCACAATTTCAGAACCTTGGCAGAGGAAACGCCCTGTCCCGGTGGCAGGAGCGCAGACAGAGCAGAAAAAACGCTTTCCATAAGCTGAATCAGCTGTGGAAAGCGTTTCTATCCGGGCAGTCTCTCATTCTATTCACTTTTTCATCCCGCCTCTTCCGGCAGGATGGGGACGAAACCCAGTCCCTATAGCGGCTTTCCCGCCAGCACCTCCATATAGTCCTTATAGTTTTCCTCCAGAAGCTTCGGCGTGTCAAGGCCGTAGGGACATTTGCTCCTGCACTGTCCGCAGTGGAGGCAGCCCTCAATCTTTTTCATCTTCTCCTGTCCCTCCGGCGACAGATGTCCTTCGGACGGAGAGCGGCGGAGAAGCAGGGACATCCTCGCACAGTTGTTGATCTCGATGCCTGCCGGGCAGGGCATACAGTAGCCGCAGCCCCGGCAGAATTCTCCGGCCAGAGCCTTTCTGTCTGCCTCGATGACTGCCTTAAGCGCATCGTCCAGAACCGGAGGCTGGTCAATAAAACGGAGAAACTCATCAAGCTCCGACTCCCTCTGTACGCCCCAGATGGGGAGGACATTCTCAAACTGAGCCATGTACGCATAGACGGCCGCCGCGTTTGTCAGAAGCCCGCCGGAGAGCCCCTTCATGGCGATAAATCCCATATCCTTTTTCAGGCATTTTTCTGCCAGAGCAGTCTCCCTCTCTGTGGACAGGTAGTTGAAAGGAAACTGAAGCGTATCGTAGAGGCCTGACTCGACAGCCTCCTCCGCCACGTCGATCCGGTGGTTGGTGATTCCGATGAAACGGATCTTCCCCTGCCTCTTTGCCTCGAGCATGGCATCGTAAAGGCCCGTCTCATCTCCCGGCTTCGGACAGACAGGCGGATTGTGGAGCTGGTAGATGTCTATGTAATCTGTCTGAAGCCTTAAAAGGCTCTCCTCCAGGTCCTTCCAGAATTTCTCCGGTGTGTCTGCCATGGTCTTTGTGGCAATATAGATCTGATCCCTCACATCACTCAGGGCAAAGCCAATCTTCTCCTCACTGTCTGAGTAAGCCCTGGCCGTGTCGAAATAGCGCACTCCCGCATCGAAGGCTTTTCTCAGCAGAAGGGCGGCCTCCTCCTTTCCAATCCGCTGAATGGGAAGAGCTCCGAATCCGTTTTTGTTGACAATAATCCCGGTCCTTCCAAGGGTGACAGGAGTTCCCTTTACCTTCCCGCAGGAGTCCAGAAGCTCCCTGAGGGCCTCATCGCTCTCCTCGATCCAGACGTCCTCCTCCTTTGCATTCAGTCCCAGGTACTTTGCCAGAGTCCGCTCATCGTCTGAGCGGTTCCACCGGCTGATATAGCGGTCTATCTCCTCAAACTCAATCTGGCCTGATACATATAATTCCTTGAATGTCATTCTTCCTGCTCCTTTATATTCTTAAGCACTGTGATCTCCTGGTTATCGATGTGTTCCCTCATAGCCTGCTTCGCCTCCTCCACATGGCGGGAGCAAAGGGCCGTGTAAATCTTGTTGTGCTCCACAAGGAGTATCTGGCGCTTGTCTTCATCCTTGATATATTCCAGACGGTAGCGGTACATCTGTTCCCTCAGGTTATTTAAAATCTGCACCAGCCTTGTGTTTCCTGTGCTGTTGTAGATAATGTCATGATACGCTTCGTCCGTCTCCGCAATCTCCATGGCGCTGCCATGATCCACAGCGCTCTTAAAGGCCTCCTGGGCCCTTTGAAGCTCCTTAAATTCCTCGTCCGTCATTCTCTGGCAGGCCAGCTCGATAGCCAGCTCCTCCAGGGAGCGGCGCACCTCCAGCACATCCCTCATACTCTTCTCGGAGATGCGGGCCACCTCTGCCCCGCGTCTTGGAATCATCAGCACAAGCCCCTCCAGCTCCAGCTTGCGGATAGCCTCCCGGATCGGCGTGCGGCTCACTCCCAGCTTTTCTGCCAGCTGGATCTCCATCAGCCTTTCACCCGGCGCCAGCTCTCCCTTCAGGATCGCCTGCCTGAGCGTGTTGAATACCACATCCCTGAGCGGCAGGTACTCGTTCATGTTTACCTGAAAATTATTTCCCATTTTTCTCATTCCCCTGTCTGTCCTGCGTCTGTACTCCTGTTGTAAAATCTGGTCAGATAGACCTGCTTTGCCATGGCGCTCCCTGAACCGTACCGCATTTCCTCATATGCGGCCTGAGCCTTCCCCGGGCTCATAAAGAGACCGAACACCGTCGGACCGCTCCCGCTCATCATGGCTCCCACGGCTCCCATGTCCATCATTTTCTCCTTAATATCGCGGATCACCGGATGGGCCGGTATCGTCACCGTTTCAAGGATATTCCCCATATTGGAGGCGATTTTTCTCAAATTCCTCTCCTTTATCGCCGCCGTCAGGAGATCAATATCCGGGTGGGCTTCCCCGGGCAGGCGATCCACGTGGAGATTTTCGTAGACAAACTTCGTCGATACGCTTACCCCCGGCTTCGCAATCAGCACCTGGCACTGGGGAACGGGGGCAAGAGGCGTCAGAATTTCCCCGATTCCCTCTGAGAGCGCAGTTCCCCTCATAACGCAGTAGGGCACATCTGCCCCCAGCTTCACACCGCGCTTCATCAGCTCTTCCATGGAGAGTCCCAGGGAAAACATTTTGTTTACCCCAAACAGCAGAGCCGCCGCATCCGCACTGCCTCCAGCCATCCCGGCGGCAACCGGAATCAGTTTCCTGATGCGGATGTTGATCCCCTCGGCAATTCCAAACTCATCCATCAGAAGCCTTGCAGCCCTGACAGCCAGATTGTTTTCATTATTCGGGAGATAGTAAAGATTCGTCTCGATGCCAATGCCTGGTTTTTCTCTTCGGAACAGATCAATTCGATCATAAAGCCCCACTGTCTGCATGATCATCCGGACCTCGTGGTAGCCGTCCTCCCGTCTTCTGACCACATCGAGTCCCAGGTTGATTTTCCCGTATGCTTTCAGTCCCAGATGTTTAATCATAGCTCTCCTCGTGCGTTTTGTATTTTTTCATTTTTTTGTATACAATATATTATATACGCGGGACATACAAAATACAAGGGGGATTTTTAACGGGGAGGGGCGGAGGACTGCAGCGTAAGATGGAGCAGGATTTCCCGGTTCTCCTGTCCGTCCTCTGTCTCTCCCTTCAGATCCTCCTCTGTCCGATCCTCTGTAAATCCCAGCTTTTCAGCCAGCAAAAGGGAGGGCGTGTTGTCTGGCCTTATTCTGACGCGCACACGGCCAAGGCCTTCTTTTTTCGCCCAGTCCAGGATTGCCCGGCAGGCTTCCTCACCAAAGCCTCTTCTCCTGTATTCTGAGTAAATATGGTATCCCAGCTCTCCGCCTGTTATCCCCGCTTTCCCCACAATTTTTCCCGTAGTTCTTTCCTCAAGGGCCCAGAGACCGCACTCATAAAAGCGGTACTGGCAGGCAATGTAGGAGGAGAGCCGTTCCGGCGCCGAAAATTCCCTCTCCTCTGAGGGAAGGCGGTCACAGGCCCTGAATTCCCGTATGATCAGCCGCCCTGTCACAGCTATCTCCAGAGGCAGTCCGAAGCGGCGGCAGACCGCTTTTCTGAGAAGATCCCCGTCCACATCCTCCGCCCGCTCCGCCACATAGAGGGCCGGGGACAGATCCGGAATCAGGGACAGGGCGGAGTCATCCGGAATTTCTGTGTCTTTCTCTGCTCTTCCATATAAACCAACAACGGCTCCCCCTGCCGCATAAGCGGCCTGGAGAGCCTGTCTGTCATCTGACAGAGTTACGGAATAAACCGTCTGATTGATTTTAATTTCTTTTTTTATCAGCATTTTTCCGGTTCCGGATACTCCTCGCCAAAGGTGTCCACTGTGACCTTTTTCATCTTCTGTTCCTTCATCGGGCGGTCACTCCAGTCTGTTCTGCACTCTGCGATCCGGTTCACCGCATCCATCCCCTCAATGACATGTCCGAAGGCTGCATACTCGCCGTCTAAGTGAGGAGAGGTTTCATGCATGATAAAGAACTGAGAGCCTGCGGAATCCGGGTGCATGGCTCTTGCCATGGAAAGAACGCCGGGCGTATGCTTTAAATCATTCTTAAAGCCATTGCGGGCAAACTCGCCTTTAATGGAATAGCCCGGACCGCCGGTTCCGTTTCCCTGGGGGCATCCTCCCTGGATCATAAAGCCGCGGATCACGCGGTGGAAAATCAGGCCGTCATAGAAGCCCTTTTTCACAAGACTAATAAAATTATTTACCGTGTTCGGGGCGATCTCCGGGTAAAGCTCTGCCTTGATCACATCTCCGTTTTCCATCTCAATGGTAACTACTGGATTCTGCATGTTTTATGTCCTCCTGGGTATTCATTGTCCAGCCGGATGCTCCGGCTTTTCTGCTACCAGTGTATCAAATGTGGGAAGGCATTGCAAGATGGTTGTCTGCAGCAGCTTCGTCTTTGTTCAAATTTTGTTCACAAATCATTAAAAAAACCGTTACACAATGCTAATGATTTCTTCACGAATGCCCCATATAATAAAGCCATAGTAATCAAACGATTGCTACAACGATTTTTTTCATAATACTTGAGCTGATTATTCAGCTCTCCTCCCTTTTTCAAAAGTTATAAATTCAAGATAGCCGCCCTGTTGCCGGGCGGCTGTTTTGATATCCGGGAACTTCCCGCTTTTTCTTTAATGCCTCTTTTATTTCTTTAATCTCTTCTATTTCTTTAATCTCTTTTATTTTTTATCTCTGTCTCCAGGCAGGAAGTCTTACCTCCTTTCTCAGGAGAAGCACTCCTGCCAGATTCGGGACAGCCATCAGTCCGTTAAATAGGTCTGAGAGATTCCACACCAGAGTGAGTCTGGCGACGCAGCCGAAGAATACCGCGTTCAGATAGAAAAATCCGTAGCAGAGAACAGCCACCCTCTGCCAGGAGACGCCGTCTGTCAGGTAAGCCAGGGCCTGCCTGCCCAGATAAAACCAGGCAATGATAGTCGCAAAGGCGAAGAGGCTCATGGACAGGGATACCAGAATCCCCCCTGCATTCCCGAAACAGGACGAAAAGCAGGCAGCCACTCCCGCGCTGCCGGAGTATCCGTTCATGGTATCTCCCCCGCACAGGAGCACTAGAGCCGTCATAGTGCAGCTTACCATCGTGTCAAAAAACACCTCAAATACTGCCCACATGCCCTGCTCACAGGCAAAGCGCTCCCGGCTCTGCGATCTGCTGCAGCCCGGCTTTCCTTCACCGGAGGCTGCCCCTTCCTCCTCTTCTGCCTCCCCGTGGAGCACGGCCAGGCTACCAAGCCCTGCCTCGTTGGAAAACACCCCCCTTGAGATCCCATATCTGACTGCTCTGCTCACAAGCAGCCCAGCCATCCCTCCCGCCGCACTGTCCGCAGACCAGGCATCCCGGAAGATCCGGACAAACACAGACGGAATTTCTGTGAAATTCGTAAGAATCACAACTCCGCACAGCGCCATGTAGAATGCCGCCGAGAGCGGGACAAGCCCCACAGCCGCCTGCGAAATGCGCCTGGCTCCTCCAAATATCACGGCCATTACCAGAGCTGTCAGGACAAATCCCGTCACAGTCAGGGGAATCCCGGCTGAAAAGGCTGCGCTCTCCGCGACGGAATTGGCCTGTACCATGCTTCCCATTCCCAGAGATGACAGAATACAGAAAACTGCATACAGGCAGGCCAGTCCCCTCATGCCCAGCCCCCGTTCCAGGTAGGCATAGGGGCCGCAGATCGGACGGCTGTCTAAGCCCAGATAGCGGTATTTTCTTCCCAGATAGACCTCCGCATAGGCTGTCATCATTCCAAACAGCGCGGAGACCCACATCCAGAACACAGCTCCCGGCCCGCCCATGGTCACGGCTGTGGCCACCCCTGCAATATTTCCTGTCCCCACAGTGGCCGCAAGGGCTGTGCAGGCCGACGCGAACTGCCCCTTTTTCTCCTCTGTACTCTTTTCTCCGGCAAGGCTCCCTGCGGTTTCTCTCCACCACACATTGGCCCGCACCAGCTGAAAGCAGCGGAAACGGACGGTAAAATAAATTCCGGTCAGAAGAAACAGGGCCATCAGCCATGGCCCCCACACCAGATCACGAAGAAACTCAATCATCTTTCATGCCAATGTCCTTTTTATCTATGTATTCTCCGGCATCCTGGAATATGTTACGTCTCCCCTGCTGTATGTCCCCCTGTCTCTTCATATTTTCCTCATTCCCCCTGCACCCGCCGGCAAATTTGTGATATACTATTTCCAAAGCGGAAACAGCCGCCTGCCTTTTACGCGCCATGTTTCCTGCTGGAATTAATGAGAAAGAGGGCTCTTCACTATGCCAGGTTTTACCACTCACTACATTTTTGGCATGAAATCCTACAATGATCTTCCAAACAACCAGCTCAAGCACATTATTGCAAAACACCGCTGGCTTTATCAGCTTGGCCTGCAGGGGCCGGATATGTTCTTTTACTATATTCCCGTCCTGCGGCACCGGGACTACAGGAACGTAGGCTCCTACATGCATGAGCACCATGTCAATGAATTTTTCCGGTGCTCCCTGAACCGCCTCTCCCACCTGAAATCGAGGCAGCAGAAGGAGCAGGCTGCCGCCTATCTGGCAGGCTTTATGAACCACTACATTGCAGACTACGTCTGCCATCCCTACGTATACGGCCGGATCGGCTATGATATTTCCAACCCGTCCACTGTCCACCACGGCAGACATGCGGCCCTGGAAAATGACATTGACGCCATTCTCCTTTATAAATATAAAAAGAAAAAGCCGTCTGAATTTAATCAGACGGCCACTATCTGCCTGAACGGACAGGAGATGCAGTTCGTGTCCCATTTTCTGGCAGGCTGCATCAATGATGCCTACTATCCCATCACCTACCGGAACAATTTCCAGATAAAGCCCGCCATGGTACACCGATCCATCTGGGCCATGCGCTTCGGCTGCCGGACCCTGGCAGATAAATCCGGCAAAAAAAAGGGCGGCATCGCCCTGGTGGAATCCATCTTTGTGAATCATCCAGTGGCCTCCGCAAAGCTGGTGACAGATACCTTCTCCGATCCCAGGAAGTGCTGCAACCTGGATCACGAGCCATGGTGCAACCCATGGAACAAGGCGCTGGCCTCCACGGATTCCTTCGTGGATCTGTTCCACCTGACGCTCAGAAAGGTGAACAGCGCCTACTATTTCTTCAACGCCTGCCTGTCCAGCAGCGTTCCCCTGGAGGAACAGGATTTCCACCAGCTTCTGACAGAGCTGGGAAATTACTCCTATCACAGCGGGCTGCCTGCAGACTGAGCAGGCAGCGGTCAGCCCTCCGCTCTCTCGTAATACTTTCCCAGGAACGCCTTCGTCCTCTCATTGTCTGAGGCGAAGACCTGCTCCGGACTTCCCTCCTCCACGATCACTCCGCCTGCCATGAAGATAACCCGATCGGAGATATCCTTTGCAAACGCCATCTCATGGGTGACAATCACCATGGCGATTTTCAGATCCGCCAGAGATTTGATTACCTTTAGGACCTCCTGGGTCAGCTCCGGATCCAGCGCTGAGGTGGGTTCGTCAAAAAACAGGATTCTGGGATTCAGAGCCAGAGCCCTGGCAATAGCCACTCTCTGCTGCTGTCCGCCGGACAGCTGGCAGGGATACATATCTGCCTTGTCCGAGAGTCCCATCTTTTCCAGAAGGGCCATAGCCTCCTGTTTCACCTCACCGCGCCCCCGTCTCTGCACATGAATGGGCGCGTCCATGACATTTCTGAGAACGGAGTAATGAGGGAACAGATTGAAATTCTGGAAGACAAGTCCGTAGAGAGAGCGCAGCTCCCTAAGCCTCTTTTTGTCTGCGTACTGCACCCGGCCGTCCCCCTCATTCCAGACTGCCGGTTCTCCCTCATAGACCACAGAACCCCTGTCCATGGTTTCCAGCATGCAGGCACACCTGAGAAGTGTGGACTTTCCCGAGCCCGACGGACCGATCACTGATACAATCTCCCCGTCCTTTACGCTCAGGGAAATATCCCTGAGCACCTTATTTTCTCCAAAGGATTTTTCAATATTTCTGATCTCTAATATATTCATCCCGCTATCCGCCTATCTGCCTTTTCTTCCTGTTATCAGGAAGTATTGTCTCAGCCCTTCCTGCCCGGCCGGCTCCTCTGTCAGCTGTAATAATTCAGTCTTTTTTCCGCGTGCTCCATCACAACAGCTACCAAAAGATTAAATACATAGTAAAACAGTCCCGCCGCCACAAAGGGAACCATGCTGACCTGGGAGGAGGCCAGAGCCTTGGCCACTGTGAACATTTCCATCACGCTGATGGTGAATGCCAGGGAGGTGTCCTTCACGAGGGTGATCACCTCATTTGTGATGGAAGGCAGAATCCGCTTGATCACCTGCGGAAAGATGATTCGGAAAAAGGTCTGCGTCCTGCTGTAGCCCAGCATCTTCGCAGCCTCATACTGCCCGGCCGGCATGGACTGGATGCCGCTACGGTAAATTTCCGCAAAATAGGCCGCATAGTTGATCACAAATCCGATAAAGGCCGCCCACAGCCGGTAATCGTTTCCCACCCGGATTCCCAGCAGGTAATAGGGGCCGAAATAGACCACCATGAGCTGAAGCATCAGGGGCGTTCCCCTCATAATGGATATGTAAAACTTAACAATCGTCCTTATGACGGGATTCTTTGCCATTCTTCCGAATGAGATGAGAAGCCCGAGAGGAAGGGAAAAGATGAGCGTCACTGCAAAGATCTCAATGCTGGTTCCCATTCCTCCTGCAAGCTGTTTTAAAATCTGAACTAAATCCATGGCTGTTTCGTCCCCTGTTCTGTGTTATCCTGCTGCGGCACGCTTATTTGCCGATCGTTGTAATATCCTCTCCAAACCACTTCTCGGAGATTTCTTTCATGGTTCCGTCTGACGCCATCTCCTCGAGAACTGTCTGAACCTGATCTCTCAGAGCCTCATTTCCCTTCTTAAAGCCGATGGCATACTCCTCAGATGCCAGCGTGTCGTCAAGAATCTAAAATCCGCCGTCCCGCTGCTGAAGCTGGTAGCCCGCCACAATCACATCCATGGCAATGGCGTCCACGCTTCCCATCTCCAGATCCATAAATGCCGTATTGTAATCCGGTGTTGTCTGAAGGGCTGAAAAGCTCTCTGTCAGCTCCGGCATCTCTTTCAGTGCGGCTTCTGCGGAGGAATCAGCCTGAACCTCCACAATCTTTCCGGCCAGATCGGCGGTGGACTCGATTCCTGAATCCTCCAGAACGACCACCACCTGACTGTTTTCCATATACGGCTCAGACCAGGTGTACTCATCCTCCCTGCCCGTCATGGTGAAGCCATTCCAGATACAGTCGATGTTTCCGGATTCCAGTTCCATGTTTTTTGCATCCCATGCGATTGGCTGAGGAACAAAGGTAAGCCCGAGACGGTCAGCAACCTCTGCTGCCAGCTCCAGGTCAAAGCCTGTGTACTCTCCGTCGTCCCCTACGAAGCCCATGGGCGGGAAATCCTGGTCAAAGCCAACGGTAAAGGTATCTCCCGCCGCCTTCGTCTCTCCTGCTGCGGCATTTTCTCCCGCATCTCCTGCTGTCTCACCGGAAGATTCTGCCTCCGCCTCTGCTCCTGATGCCTCTGTCTGGCTTTCCGAGCTCTGCGCCGCTGTCTGCGGCTCCTCTGTCTTAGCCCCCGTGGAGCAGGCGGTCAGGGAAAATGCTAAGGCTGCTGCTGTCATCACACTGAATACTTTCTTTTTCATAATCGTTCTCCTCCTCAATTCTGTGCTGTTCTGCCTGATTCTCATATAAAGCGCTTCCTCGCTCGAAAGCTGCCAGGCACGACTGTCGGTTCTTTTTTATCGTGCTATCATAGTAGCATAGTAAAGTGTTTTTGTAAAGCAAAACTTTTTATTTTTTTCACACTGCCTCCGGAAAACGAAAAGCAGGCCTGCGCCCAAAGGGCGCCTCCCGCTTTTCGTTTTCCTGTATCATGTATGCTATTTTCGCTGTTATCTGCGCCTTGCGTCCTCTCAGCAGGACTGTCTTTGAGCCCATGCACACAGACTGAGTCTCCTACTCGGCTGCCCCGTCTGATGCTCCCTGGGTCTCCTCTGCCTCATCTGTGCTCTCAGCGGATGCTGTCTCCTCTGCACTCTCCCCGCTTTCTGCTCTGTCCATGGCCTTTTGAATCTCATCAGTGCTGGGAAGTATAAATTCCGTTCCTGCCGGATAGCTTGCGCTGATCAGCCAGGTGGACTCATCATCCTGCGTGCTCTCAGGGGCAATGCCGAAGGAAAGCCCGTACCTTTTCCAGAGCCCGCCGTAGGACGTGTCACTCGATCTCTCGATAGAGAAGTCCTGTGTGGCAATCATATCGTTAAATCCCTTGATCAGGGTATCGGCATATTCAGCAATCTCTGAGGAGGGGAAGTCATCCTTCACCACCCAGACCAGCATAATCTCTTTTTTCTCTGGCTCAAGCAGGAAATGGAAGTCCACGCTGTAAGGGTATTCGTCCGTGTCCTCAAACATATCCTCTGCATCTGTGCTCGCCTGCTGCCAGTCAATCTCTACATCATCCTTCACGTCAAAGTCCGGCTCTCCCGCTACCGTCCCCTCTGTACTGTCAGGCTGGACAATGTTGCTCTTGGGAGCGCATCCGGACAGCGCAGCGGCGCAGGCTAATAAAACCAGAATTTTTTTCATTGCGTATACCTCCTTATTTCGTAATAGGTATTATATAATATCCCCCCCTGTTTTTACAGGGATTTTTAAAAAATTCAAAAAATCTTCATATTTTCAGCGGTTTCTTAAAAAATCCTTTATATGCGGCAAAAGCCCCGGGCTCTGCCGGGATGTGTTTCTCCGGACTGCCTGGGGCGCTGTTCTCCTCACTCTGTTCTATTCCTTCTCTTTTTTGGCCTGACAGCCGCACTCTCCGTATTCCTCCACGCAGTTCTTCCCGGCCGGCGTCATCCGTCCGCCCATATTCTGCGTCTCCTTGACGATATAGATCGGCCTGTCCTTCAGCTCTGTAAAGAGGATTGCGATGTACTCGCCGATGATTCCCACTATCATAAACAGCATGGCGAACATAAAGCAGAGCAGCACCACGATCGTCGCATAGCCGCTTGGCGCGCCGTGGACAACTCTCCCGTAGATGGTATAGATCATCACAAGCACGCCTAAAATTCCCACAATAATGCCTGAATAGATCCCGAGCTTCAGCGGAAGGTCAGAAAAACACAGGATCGTGTTGATAGAAAATTTGAACAGCTTTTTCAGGCTGTACTTGCTCTCTCCCGCCACTCTGGCCCTGGCCTCGTACTCGATATTGGTGCGGTTAAATCCGATGTTCTGCACATACCCTCTCAGGAAACGAACCTTTTCCCTGTAGCTTAGCTTCAGTACCTGGGCCGCATTGGCTGTCATGGCAAAAAAGTCGGACGCATTGGCCTCCAGCTTCACATCAGAGATGGTGTTGATCACCTTGTAGAAGCCGCCGGAGGTTATATTTTTAATGAGGCCGGCAGACTTGTTCTTCGTCCGCACCATATTGATGACCTCATATCCCTCCTCAAATTTTTCAATGATCTGTCTCACGCACTCCGGCGGATGCTGCAGATCCGCATCCATGCAGACCAGAGCATCTCCGTCAAAATGGTCAATTCCGGCGATCATGGCAGCCTCATGGCCAAAGTTTCTGGAAAAATTTACGAGCTTTACCTTTTCGTCGCGGCCGGCCAGCTCCTTCAGTATGAAAAGAGAGCCGTCCGTGCTGCCGTCATTGACAAACAGCATCTCGTAATCCCAGGGAAGGGCATCAAACACTGGCTTTGACTCACTGTAAAACTGCCTCAGGGCAGATTCCTCATTATATACCGAAACAATAATCGAAATTTTCTTCATTTGCGTTCTCTCCTGTCAGACATGCTGCCGCTCCCTAATCCAGAATCTCGATCTCAATGCTGGAATGGGCCGGAACCTGCTTTTCCTTCGGCGGCAGCTTCATGTAGTCGCCGTAAATCCAGGTCAGCACGTGATCGTATCCCTTGGGCGCCATGAGGACTGTATCCTCAAATTCCAGATCCACGGTTTTCTCGCACCAGTCTGCCTCCAGCGTCACATAGAGATAGTCCGGCTGATAATTGCTGTAATACCGTTTGTCTGTCTTTTTCTTCCGATCCTTGGCCGCAAGCACTGTCTGAAGCTTCAGGAGAAACGGCATGGGAATCAGTCTTCCCACTGTGGAGAGGACTCCCACTCTCACCTTGTCCGCCAGACTGTACTTGGAAAAGTCGATCTGATCCCTGTGTCCGATAGCCATGCCATAGACCACCTTCTGAAGAAATTTGGCTGAAAATGCCCCGAATTTTCCCTCCGGCAGGCGATCCAGGACAAAGAGATCCACCCAGAGGTGGTTCAGCTTCCCCTCGTAGAAGCGCATCTGTGCATTGTCCTCATGGACGCGGCTGTTGTCGTAGAGAATCCTTGTGGTGAAGTCGTAGAACACCCGCCCTCCCCGTAGATCCCGGGGTCTCAGAAGCGTCATTCCTTCCGGGAGCTCCCGCTCTGCCACTTTCAGAAATTTCTCATAATTGGGGCGGGTGAACACCACATCCGCATCGTCGTCCCAGGGAATGAAGCCCTTATGGCGGACAGCTCCCAGGAGAGTCCCTGAATCCAGCATATACTGAATCCGATACTTCCGGCAGATACGGTCAATTTCTTTTAACAGCTTTAAATTTGCTTCGTGCACCCTCTTCAGGTCACCGTGTTCCCTCTCTTCCATGAAATAGCTCCCTCCGGCTTCTTTGTTCGGCAGCTTCTGCCTGTTCTCTTCTGTTCTCTTTCTTCTTCAGGTCCTGGCCTAGAACATATCTAAGGCATCCCGGATCACGGATGCCATGTAATCGATCATCTCGTCAGTCATTCCCGGATAAACGCCTACCCAGAAGGTATCTGCCATGATACGGTCCGTGTTTTCAAGAGTTCCGGCCACACGGTAGCCCTGGCCGCCTGCTCTCATCTCATCAAAGCAGGGATGCTTGATCAGGTTCCCTGCAAAGAGCATCCTTGTCTGAACCCCTCTCTCCTCTATATACTGAACTACCTGGTTTCTGTCGATGCCCTCCCGGCAGGTGATGAGAAAACCGAACCAGCTCGGATCAGAATGGGGGCAGGCCTCCGGCAGAATCAGCTTCTCCTCTGTCCCCTTAAGTCCCTCTCTCAGGCGGGCGAAGTTATGCTTTCTCCTCTCCACGAAGGACGGGAATTTCTTGAGCTGGGCACAGCCCACAGCGGCCTGCAGATCCGTGGCCTTTAAATTGTAGCCAAAATGGGAATATACATATTTGTGGTCATATCCCAGGGGCAGCTCTCCGTACTGGCGGTCAAAACGGTGGCCGCAGAGATTGTCATGGCCGGACGGGCAGACGCAGTCCCGTCCCCAGTCCCGGAAGGAGCGGGCAATCTTGTTTAAGAGAGGGTTATCTGTGTAGACCGCGCCTCCCTCTCCCATGGTCATGTGGTGGGGCGGATAAAAACTGGATGTTCCAATATCTCCCACCGTTCCTGTAAACTTCATCGCTCCGTCTATCTCATAGCGGCTCCCCAGGGCATCACAGTTGTCCTCCACCAGCCACAGGCCATGACTGTCGCAGAACTGCTTCACTGCCCCAAGGTCAAAGGGATTTCCCAGAGTATGGGCGATCATCACCGCCCTGGTCTTTTCTGACAGGGCTCCCTCCAGTCTGGTCACATCGATATTGTACTGAGGGATGGTGACGTCCACAAACACGGGAACCGCCCCGTACTGGATCACCGGCGTCACAGTTGTGGGGAAGCCTGCGGCCACGGTGATCACCTCATCCCCTCTTTTCACCCTGCGCTCTCCGAGCAGCGGGGAGGTCAGGGTCATAAAGGCCACCAGGTTCGCTGAGGAGCCGGAGTTTACCAGGGAACAGTATCTTACCCCCAGATATTTTGCCAGCTCCTCCTCAAACTCATCTGTATACCGTCCTGATGTCAGCCAGAATTCCAGTGCGCTGTCCACCAGATTGACCATCTCCTGCTCATCATATACGCGGGACGCGTAGGGAATCCTGTCCCCCGCCTGAAAAGGCGTCTTCCTGTTATGATACTCCCTGCAATAATCGGCAACCAGATCCAGAATCTGCCTGCGGGCTTCTTTCTCGTTCATATTTTATCCTTTCTGCTCTTTTCTTTCACTGCAGCCCTATTCCTGCTGCCATTTTACTGCGGCATTCTGCCGTTTTCTTCCTGAACCTCAAAAAACTCCTCTATCTGCCGGTCGGTGATCTCCCGCACCGCTCCTCCCGAAAGCCAGATTTTCGACCATTCCACCGTCTTTTTCACTGCTTCCTCCACATGCATGCCAGGCTTCCAGCCAAAGGTCTTTTTCACCCTTGAGCAGTCCAGCTTCAGGAAATTCGCCTCATGGGGGCCGCCGTCGTAACGGTTGATCCATCTGAGGTTCTCCCCCCACAGACTGCAGAAGAGATCCGCAAGTTCTCCTGTCGTGAGGCAGTCTGCGTCGTCAGGCCCTACATTATAGTATCCTGCAAAGGAGGCATCCTCATACTGGGCTCTGGCCACGGTCAGATAGAGAAACAGCGGATCCAGCACATGCTGGTACGGCCTGGTAGAATGGGGATTTCTCACCACTATATCCCCGCCCTTTTCTGCCGCCCTGACACAGTCCGGGATAATCCTGTCGTTTGCGAAATCGCCGCCGCCGATGACATTTCCGGCCCGGCAGGCAGAGACAGCGGTAGAGCTTCCGGCAAAAAAGGATTTCACATAACTGTGTGTCACAAGCTCCGAACAGGACTTGCTGTTGGAATAGGGATCATAGCCGTCCAGACGGTCTGTTTCCCGGTAGCCGTACTCCCACTCCCTGTTCTCATAAACCTTGTCTGTCGTCACATTCACCAGAGAGCGGACAGAGGAGGTGAGCCTTGCGCATTCCAGGAGATTGACCGTTCCCATCACATTCGTTTCATAGGTGTAAACGGGATCCCTGTAGGAGTCCCGGACAATAGGCTGAGCTGCCAGATGGAGCACGATCTCCGGCTGTGTCTCGTCGAATACCTGCTTCATATGTCTCAGGTCCCTCACATCCCCTATCACGCTGTCCATCCGTTTTGACAGCCCGAGCAGTTCAAAGAGGGACGGCTCTGTGGGGGGATTTAAGCTGTAGCCCGTCACCCTGGCTCCGGCCAGGAGAAGGATCTCGCTGAGCCATGCCCCCTTAAATCCTGTATGTCCCGTGATGAGAACCTTTTTTCCCCTGTAAAAATTTAAGACTTCCTTCTTATTCATCGGTCTTTTACGCTCTCTTTCTTCACTCTGATTTCCATCTGTGTGTGGCGGACCCTGATGATTTCCGATCGTTTCTGTTTTCCCATCGGTTTCTCTCCCCATCCCGTCAGTTTTCCCAGGTTTTCCACGGGGCATTGCCGCTCTGCCACATCTCCTCCAGATGCTTCTTATCCCTCTGGGTGTCCATGCAGTGCCAGAAGCCATTATGGCGGTAGACCATCAGCTGGTGATCCCTCGCCAGATTTTCCAGAGGTGCCTTCTCGAACACGGTGGAGTCGTCCTCAATATAGTCGAATACCTTCGGCTCCATCACCATAAAGCCGCCGTTTACAATCTTTCCGTCGTCGTCGTTCTTTTCCCGGAAGGCCGTGATGGCCCCGCTCTCGTCCACCTCCAGGACTCCGAAGCGCTGCCCTACATTGACGCCTGTGATTGTGGCGATTTTTCCATGTTCTCTGTGGAACCGGAGAAGCTCATCCAGATCCACATTGGAAACTCCGTCCCCGTAGGTCAGCATGAAGGTCTCATCCCCCACATAGTTTCTGATTCTCTTGATGCGGCCGCCTGTCATAGTGTGAAGCCCAGTGTCCACCAGCGTCACCTTCCCCGGTTCAGAGTAATTATTGTGAACCTCCATCCTGTTATTGGCCAGGTCAAAGGTCACATCTGAGGTGTGGAGGAAATAGTCCGCAAAGAATTCCTTTACCACATACTGCTTGTAGCCCAGGCAGATGACGAACTCATGAAACCCGTACCGGGAGTAATGCTTCATAATGTGCCACAGGATCGGCCGTTCCCCGATCTCCACCATGGGCTTTGGCTTTAAATGACTCTCCTCACTGATACGGGTCCCAAAGCCCCCTGCAAGTATTACAACCTTCATTTCTTACCTCCTCATCTTCCACCGCCGCTTCAGGGCCTCGGCTGGCTGCGAAACGCCTCCATTCCCGGAAACGGCCGGTAGTCGAACTCCACATCTTCCGGGAGATCGTAGTATTCTCTCATCCATACAATCATGAAAGAGAAATTTTCATCGTAAACAACCTCATTTTTGCAGAGCAGGTCGGGAAGCTCATAGACCTCTATCGACTCAATGTCTGCGCCGTTCTTTATCGCCTTCGCGCTCTCCCTGAACACTGCGTCATCATACATGAGAACCTCATAATTGGCCCTGTAGCCCTGGTAGATATTTCTGAGGTTCGGAACGCTGACAGCCGCCAGATAGAGAAGGGCGGCCAGCGAAAGAACCGGAAGCCTTCCGGCCTCCCTCAGCAGGGCCTTTCCGTACAGGTAGGCGAACAGGAGCCACGACAGGTACAGGAACGGATAAAAGATTCTCAGCGGAACCTCCGGCACAATGGATGCCGAGCCTACGGACAGCACAGCTGCGGAAAATACAAAGGCTCCAAACGGCTGGTTTTCTTTCCTATAGAATAATATCACTTCCACAAAACAAAAAGCAATATAGATCAGCAAAAGATTCGCCGCCGCTCCTGAATAGTTTCCCGGCGGGAACACAAACAGCTTCTGCTTCATCAGGCAGCCTGCAAATACAGCCGCCGAAACCGCTGAAAACACCAGGTGGAGCACCGCGCCTCCTCGTCCCCGGCCTCCTGCCTGACGGGCCATCACAAGTCCCAGAAGAATCATGGCAGGGAAGAAAAAGAGCAGGTAGCGCAGATTATCTCCGGAAAAGAACAGGTTCATCAGAAGCGGAATATTTCTGCCCAGCTTTCCGAAAAAGCTCAGGGAAGCAAAAGCCGCATTTCCCTCACTGTTCATCCTGGCGGCCGCAGCCGGGGAGAGAATGATAATGAGCCCGCCTGCCGCACAGGCTATCAAGGTAAGGCCATCGTAAATCTGGAGCCTTCTGTTTCTCAGAAATTTGTATACAAGACAGATGACAGTAAAGGAAACTGTGGTGACAAACCACTGCTCCTGGGACCAGGCGGCCAGAAAGCCCAGCAGGACACAGGCTCCTGCCCGGATCATCCCCGGATTCTTCCCCGGCCCGCAGAGAGCCGTCCTGTAAAGGCAGAGGGCAAAGCCCAGGAACGAGATGGCTGGTACCACGTAGATAAAGCTGGCTGCATACCAGTAAGTGCCCATTCTCTGAACCATAATCCCAAGAGTTCCGTATAGAAGGCACAGGAAGGCAGAGAGCAGGACCTTTCCGGCCGGGGTCAGTCCGGCCTTTTCCCCGCCCTGCTCCGCCCTGCGCATGTCTTTTCCATAAGACTCTCCTGTGCTCAGGCCGCCCTCCAGCATTCTCTGGACAATCAGGAAGAGCATCACCAGCACAGCCATCACGGCCGTGGCCATAAACATCTGGACGCCCCTGATTCCCCCTATCATGTGTACAAAGCAATAGAGGAACATATAGAGAAGTCTTCCGTTTGAGTTGACATAATGTCCCTTTATAAAGGCCAGAAGATCCAGAAAGCCATAATCGGATCCGGCCACATGAATATTGGTTCCATAGCTCAGGGACAGATAGCCGTAATCATCGTAGTAGATAAACACCTTCCCAAACTGCATCAGAAGGAACAGATAAAATACCGCAAATACTGCGATGTATGCATATTTCGGACACCGCTTCATCACCTTGCCTCCTTGCTGTAGAAAATATTGAGATTGTTCTCATCGAGAATTTCAAGGGCTTTCCTGGCTCTCTTCCCGTCCGTGTGGAGCGCTTCGCCCAGGGCCTCATCTGTCCTTTCTGAGAGGCGCCTTTAAAAGCTCCTGCCTGGTAGTGTAGAAATTTCCCGCCAGCAGAAGAACGACAAAGAAAACGGCTGCCGCCGGAAGAACCCTTTCACTCAGACGTTTCCTTTCTGCGGCTGCCTTCTTCTCTCTAATTACCGGGAGCACGGCCGCAAAGGTAAGAAGAATTCCAAAAATTCCCATCTCATACTGGATCGCATACCGGGATGCCATGCCATAATTTTCCTGCAGAAAGATCCATCTGGAATAGAATACCAGACAGTGGTTGACTCCGCCTGTCAGAATCAGCAGAAGCGGAAATACTGTTCTCTCATAGATGCGGAATCTGACATTCAGATAGAGGGCAAGGAGATAGAAGGCGATCACCACCGCCCCCAAAAGGCAGACTCCCTTTCCCGTTCTGATCACTCCGGAGATAACCTCGATGCCCAGCACCGGGGAGGCAAAGGCTTCCAGAAAGAACTTCACGAAAAACTTCGGATCGGCTGACAGCACAGATATCAGTGAATCCTGCGTCGCTCCTCTGTATTCATATACTGCAAAATGACTGCTCAGGAGGTAGAGTCCCAGAGCTCCCAGCACAAAGACCAAATCCGCCGCCCACTCCCGGTTCACTCTCCGCTCTGTTCTGAACTCCCTCAGGAGAAGGGCTCCGTAGGCCAGCGTCAGGATCAGAGAGTAGCTTCCGCAGTAGGGCCCGGCCACAAGCAGGGTGAGAAGGGGCGGGAGGGCTTTCAGGAGTATCCTGTCATGCTTTTTCTCCTCCCCGCCAGCCACGCGGTCCAGAATCACAAAATTCCAGTAAAAACCTGCGATGGACAAAAAGCAGACCCAGCCGCTTCCGTTTCCCAGCATCTCCCACTTGTTCAGGCTGAACAGGAGAAGCATAATGATGAAGAACCAGGGGGCATATCCGCGCTTTCCCCGGCAGTAGGCTGCGATAGCCAGGGCGGAGAGGCCATGGCTTAAAACGCCCAGCACCATATCAAAGGCGGGGCTGTAGTGGAACAGCGCCACATTGATGATTCTCCCAAGGTAGGTGGCAGGCACCCTTGTCAGCACATCCGGCACGAAAAACTTCGCAGGGTTTCCCACATCCGGCAGATAGGAAACCACAATTCTCATATAGTCTGTGTAGGCCAGATCCGTGGTTGCAATTTTTAGGTAATACAGGCAGAATACCACTCCCAGGGCAGGCAGCCCCAGGTAAAACAGCCTTCTTCCCAGTTTCTGATTCATACTCCTTATCCTTTCCTGTGTCTATCTGTCTTCTCATGATTACGGCTTCCCGCCGGGCGGCGGGTTCCTGCCTCTGTCCCCACTTTCCTAGCGGGAAGAGGGGAAGAAATGCTCCTCCAGCATCAGACACAGGGCATGGTAGATCGGCAGGTGAAGCTCCTGAATCTTATAGGTTTCCTGCTCGGGAGCGACAATGCATACGTCGGCCTTTGCTTTCATCTGTCCCCCGTCACGGCCAGCCAGTCCGATCACCTTCATTCCCTTGGCGCGGGCAGCCACAGCGGCCAGAACCACATTTTCGGAATTTCCGGAGGTGGTGATCCCGAGGAACACGTCTCCTTCTCTCCCGTAGCCAATCACCTGCTGGGCAAAAGCCATCCCCGGGTCCACATCGTTGGAAAAGGCGGTGGTCAGGCCGCTGTGTCCCGTCAGGGCAATAGCGGGAAGTCCCTGCTGGAGCTTTCCGGCCAGAGCCTCCCCCCGCTCCTGATCGGCATTTCGAAGGGCCTCCCTGAGTCCCTCGTCCAGCTCTCTTCTTTTCACAAAGCCCTTCATCAGCTCCCCGACAATGTGCTCACAGTCGGCACAGCTTCCGCCGTTTCCGGCCGTCAGCAGCTTGCCCCCTGCCGCAAAGCAGTCCCTCATAATCTCATAGGCCTTCTCTATGTCTCCCCTCACCGGGGTGAGCTTCGGGTATCTCCCGATCAGCTCATCCAGATATCTGTACTCGTTCATACGTCGTCCCTTCCTTTCCTTTGTTCCCTGCCGGCCGGCTTTCCACAGCCGCCTGGTCTGATCAGCGGGCTTCTCCTGCCTGTTTCATCTCATAGGTGAGATAGTTTTCATCAAACAGCCTCAGATTTTCTCTCGACTGGCTGTCCGGCCTGCCGTTTAAATCTACCCGGGCCAGCACATTTCCATGTTCAAATTTCAGGTCCGTGAGAGTTCCGCGGCTGATCATCTGGCGTACCAGACCGTAGCTCCACTCCCAGCTTCCCTCCCCGATAAAACCTGCCTCCACATAGGCGTAATCGGCTTTGGCATATGCCATATACTCTTCAAAGGCCTCCACCGTATTCACCAGCTCCACATTCCCCCAGGGCGAGGTGATGTCCTTGTAAGACTGGACAATGCACGGGAACTGGAGGCAGCCCGGGTGATCGCCGAAGGCGATCACCCTCGTGGCAGAGTCCTGGGACAGAATATTCCAAATCTGCTCATTCCCGGTCTGCACCATTTTTTCGTGCTGGAGGGCCTCATGGTTGACCCTTCCCTTATTCACCCACTGAATCTCGGAAAAGCCCAGACTCCACGCCCAGTTGGACTCAGCGGTCAGAAGCACATTGAAGGCCATAATCGGAATCAGGAGAAGACAGACAGCCCCTGAAAATCTCCGAAAGCCTTTTCTGGCAAGGGAGGACAGGAGGCTGACTGCTCCGATGATAATTCCTGTATACAAAAGCATGAAATAGTTTCCGTCAATCTGGTAGAGCATCACAAGACTCACCAGATTGACCGCCAGAAACGGCCAGAAAACTGTATGAGCGAAGGCGCTTAACAGCCTCTGCCCCCGCTCCCGGCCCGGAGCGCTCCTGCCTCCTTCTTTCCGCTTCTCTCTGCCTGCAGGAAGGCTTTGCATCATTCCCCTCTTCCGGGTTCCTCTTCTCCCTGTGTCCGCTGCCAGCAGCAGGCAGGCCGCAAGACAGGCTCCCGTCAGAAACAGGAGCAGAGGACTGCCCCATGCAAACACCACATGGCCCATATCGTCTCCAGTGGGCATGAGCAGCATGTGGAACAGACGCCGCGCCAGCACCGCTGCATTGCCTGCCTCCTCCCAGTTCTGCGGGAGAGAGCTGGAGGCGAAGGGATACTTCATCTGAAATCCCAGCTTCTCAAAGACAGAGGTAAAGACAGAGGTCACCGGCATTCCTGTGATAAGCATGGTTCTTGCCCAGATTCCTGTCAGGGCCCCTGCCGGAAACAGCAATAGCAGCCACTGGCGGATCGGAGCTCTGAACCTCAAAAGCTTTCTGAATATCAGGTAAAGTCCGCTCATCCCAAAAACAGCCGTCGAAAATACCAGGGATGTGGACTTCATGGTCAGGGAGAGCAGATACGCCCCTGCGCTTAAAGCCAGCAGAGGGAATCTCCTTTCTCCTGTCTCCCCAGCGTCCTTAATATATAAGCACATATAGCAGACCATGATAATCTGAATCACCCAGGTGATTATGTCCGGTTTGGCGGTGATGGACATATTCATAATTCCCGGCACACAGCTTACCAGCGCTGCGCTTAACAGCGCAAAACGCCTGTCCATGTAAAGGCAGGAAAGGCGGTACAGGGCAAAGAGTCCTGCTGCCGCCAGCCACAGGTTAAAATACAGCAGATAGCTGTGGCTGGCCAGGTCACACAGCGGAAGCATGAGGGTTTCAAGTCCCTTGGCATAGACATAGGCCATCCCAACCATTCCCGGATTTTCATAGATCCCGGAGCCATTGTCGAGGACATACTCGGAACGGACACCGTACCAGAGTGTGTCAAAGTCCAGGGCAAGGTTCATCCTGCCTGCCTGAATGAGTATCATCACAATCAGAAAGGCAATGAGAAGGGAACCGGCTGTCCTTCGCCTTCCTTCCTCCCCGCTCTGTGTGCTCTCCGGACATTTGCGTCCACACGTTCCTGCTTTCAGTCCCGGCTGTCTCCTCTCTCCCGCCGTTCGGACTCCCAGCCAGATCAGGAGGGCCGCCCCTGACAGGAGAGAAAACCATCTCAGCTGCCCCACCGACCCTGCATGGAAGGCAGACAGCAGGCAGAAGGCGGAGAGGACGGCAGAGGTTCCCAGGATGAAGTCAGCCATCCAGCCGCTCTGAAGCTTTCTCTGCCTAAACAGAACCACCCTCAGGAAGTAGCCGGTCAGCAGCAGATAGCCCAGATACAGGGCGGAGACCGCCATCGGAAGAAATACCACATGGATCCAGTTAAACAAAAGGCAGATCAGGGCTGTAAAGCCCCACTGAAACAGCGGTCTTCGTATCAGGAGAATACCTCCTGCAGTCAGCGCAAAGACAAGCGCGATCTCCCCTATCATCTTTGCTGTTTCCGGACTTTTAAACTGCCAGGAATACGTCCCGCCGTCGGTAAAAAGTGTCACAAACGGAACAGCCACGCAGACTGCCCCGAGAGCAAGAAGAAGAAAAGCCAGAATCCTCTGGCCTGCCTGCTTTCGTTCCATACTAAACCGCCTCTCTGTCTATCCGGCAGATGAACCGGGCAGCCTCTCTCAGATCCGCTGCGTACCAGTCATAAGCCGTGCTCTCTTTGCCGGGAAGCCCCTGGCTCAAAGAAGGATCCCTCTGTGCTGTCTTCCGCTCTCCCTGAAGTCCCTGCTCCCTCTGCTCTGCCCCGTATCCTGTTCCCACCAGAATGCTCCTGATGCCGAAATTGTGGCCTGCGACAGTGTCAATCAGCTTGTCCCCTACCATGAAGGACCGCTCCCTGTCCACAGGACAGTCTCTGTCTGCAGCCTCAAACATCCCTGTTTTCGGCTTCCTGCACCTGCACTCTGTTTTGTAGATTCCAATTCCGTGTTCCGGATGATGAGGACAGTAATAAAACGCGTCCACATGGGCACGGTCCCTGGCCAGAACTTCATTCAGGTAACCGTGAAGTCTGTCCACATCCGCCTCTGTATAATATCCTCTGGCCACTCCTGCCTGATTGGTCACCACTACCACGCGAAAGCCTGCCTCATTCAGCTCTCTGATGGCCTCCGGCACTCCCGGTATCAGCTTCAGATCCTCTGGCCGGTAGAGATAATTGACCTCCACATTCAAAGTTCCGTCCCGATCCAGAAACACGGTTTTCGTCTTTTTTTTCTCTCTGTTTTCCGCTTCCGGCATCACCCAGTCATCCTCCCTGTACATACCATTTTCAGCGCAGCCCCAAATACCCCCCCGTCCTGCCCCTGATCGACTGTCTGTCCCTGTCACAGCTTAAAGGTGTAGTCCCTGTCCGGCATCCGGACACTTACCTCCCCGTACTTCCACCTCTCACTGTCACAGTACCAGCTCTGAACGCCGCGCAGCTCAAAGTTCCAGTCCATGAGCTGGCCGCCCACCTGCTCCATGCGGGCCGCCACCTTATGCTTTACATTGTAGGGGCAGTACATAAGCAGGAAGCCTCCTCCTCCTGCCCCCAGCAGCTTTCCTCCCAGGGCCCCAGCCTTCTTCGCTTCGTCGTAGAGCTCATCGATCTGAGGGTTGGTTATCTTACTGCTCATGCGCTTCTTGCTCTGCCAGCCATAGTCCAGGAGCTTACCGAAACTGTGCAGATTTCCTCTGAGAAGCTCGTCCTTCATGGCGTAGGCCAGAGCCTTCACCTCGCACATGGCGTCGAAGGCATCCTGTTTTTTGTAGTTGTTCACCTGATCCTTAATAATATTTGCGGAAACATGGATATTTCCCGTATAGCACAGAAGCAGGTTATACTGGAGCTCATGGATAATATCTTTTTTTATCCTCAGCGGGTTTACAATCACATTGTTTCTGCCGTGAAATTCGATAAAATTGAAGCCTCCAAAGGTGGATGCATACTGATCCTGGTAGCCTCCGGCGATTCCCAGGTCAAGCCTCTCCACGCCGTAGGCCAGATCGGCCATGGCGTAGCCATCCAGCTCAATTCCCTTCCACTTGGCCATGGCAGAGAGGAGAGCCACCATCACTGTGGAGGACGTTCCCAGGCCTGAGCCGGGAGGTGCATCGCACTGTAAATAGACCTCGCAGCCCTTCTTGATATCCATGGCCTTCAGGGCTGCTGTCACCAGATCCAGCTTTCCGTCATAGACATAGTTTTCCTTTGTATTATATTTCACCGTCATGTCAAAATCCAGAGAGTGAACGACAATCTGGTCATCCTCCCTGGGAATGATGGAGCAGTACGCATATTTGTTGATGGTGCTCCCGATAATGGCTCCTCCCTGCTCCACACAGAAGGGCTCCACATCCGTTCCGCCTCCTCCGAAGCTGACGCGAAGGGGCGCTTTCGCGCGAATTACCATGAAACGACTCCTTTCTTTACATCCTCCTGGAACCTGAAATAATCCTCCGGGATTCCGATGTCGATAAAATATCCCTCATTGACAAAGCCTCCCAGACGTTTTCCCTCCTTCATCCAGCGGGGGATCATCTCCTGCTCAAGGGACACCTTCCCCTCCGGGATCTCTTCCAGGAGTCTGCGGTCCATCAGGTAAACGCCTCCGTTTATGGTTCCCGGGCGCTTTCCCCCCTCCAGCTTTTCATTGAAGCCGGTGAGCATGCCGTCTGTGAGGGTTGCCGCCCCGTACCGGGAAATATCCTCCGCCTCCCGGAGCACCAGAGCCATATCGAGACGCTTCTCCGCCTGCAGCTTCATCAGGCGGCTGTAGTCCAGCCTGTAATAAGTATCTGCATTGAGGACAAAAAAGCGTTCCTCCGTCACCAGCCTTCCTGCATTCTTTATGGCCCCGGCTGTGCCGAGAAGCTCCTCCTCGTATGCATAGGCTGCATGGATTCCAAGCTCACTCCCGTCCCTGAAATGCTCTTCCACCATACTGCCCTTATATCCCACAGCAAAGACAATGTCCGTGATCCCGTGGCGGACAAGCCCTCTGACCACGTACTCCATAAACGGCCGCCCTTCGATCAGAGCCATGGGCTTCGGCCTGTCGCTTACCACGCTGCGAAGTCTTGTCCCGAGCCCTCCTGCCAGTAAAATTGCCTGCATGTTCTCTTACCTCCCGCTTCCAGAGCCTTCATAGAGGAGGAACTCCTCAAAGAGCCGGGCGGATTCTTCCTTCTCCATAATCCCTGCATAGGCTGCAATGAGCCGGAAGGTTTCCATAAGTCCCCTCATATGGGTTCTCTCCTGACCGTGGGAAGCGCTGACCCCCTGGCCGATGAGGGCTCCCCGAACATTATTTCCTCCCTTTAAGGCTGCTGACACATCTGAGCCATAGTGCGGAAAAATATCAACCGTGTAGCCGATCCCATACTCCTTTGCCAGGGAAATGAGCCGGTTGGTCATATCGAAATCATAGGGGCCGCTGGAGTCCTTGGCACAGATGGAAACGCGGTACTCATCTCCGTTTAGATCATCTCCCACGCACCCCATATCCACTGAGATCAGCTCCTCCACATCCTCCGGAATGTAGCTGCACCCATGGCCTACCTCCTCATAATTGCTGATCAGCATTTTCAGAGTCTGCACCGGTTTCTTTCCTGTGTCATGAATATACTTTAACACGCCCAGGATCACTGCGACGGAAGCCTTGTCATCCATATGCCTGGATTTGACAAACCCTCTCTCCGTCACCACAAACTTCGGATCGAAGCTCACAAAGTCACCGGCTCCGATTCCCAGCTTTTCCACATCCTCTGCCGTGCGCACTATCTCGTCCAGACGGATCTCCATATTTTCCTCCGTCCTCTTCAGCTCCCTGCATCCGTCCCACACGTGCACGGACGGCTGCGTGCTCTGGATGGTTCCCGTAAACTCCCTGCCGTCTCTGGTCAGGATTTTACAGTAGCTCCCCTCAACAGCCTCCATCATCATGCCTCCCACCTGGGTGAAAGCCAGTGTGCCGCCTGCCCGCACGGAGCGCACCATGGCCCCCAGGGTATCCACATGGCCGGAAAAGGCCAGAACATTTTCTGTCTGTCCGGGAACCGTGATAATCAGGCCGCCCTTTCGGTTATACTCTGTCTGAAAGCCAAAGCCCTCCGCCTCCCCGCGGACGATCTCCATCACCTTTCCGGTGCAGCCGGAAGGGCTTGGAGTGTTCACAATCTTTTCCAGTATGCCTAAAATATATTCCATATATTTCATCTCTTTTTCTCCTTCTGTACACTTTTTTGCCCTATATGCCTCAATCCGATGCGGCAGGGCAGACAAAAATCAGTACACGGACTGTCTGCCGCCGCCGGATGGGCATCTTTGGCAGGGCACGAACTGTAAACATTCTATCACATATCCCCTGTATTTTCTAGTATTGTCCCGTTTCTGTAAGAAACTCTTCCATTTTCTTTAAGCGCTCCTCATTCTGCTCTCTGCCCCGTCTGCTCACCAGCCCGGTCAGAACCTCCATGGACATGACAAGGCTTACATAGGAGTTATAGAAGGAGAGGTTTTCGGTGCTGTTTAGCAGGATTGCCTCCGCCCCTGCACAGACAGGGGAGGATGGCCTGTCTGTCACTGCGATAATACGGCTGCCGGCTTTCCTGGCCATGGATGCTGCAAAAACTGCCTCGCTGGAATAGCGGTCATAGGAGATGACTGCCACTGCGTCCCTTCCGGTCAGATCCACCAGGGTATCCACCGTCGGGCAGGAGCCGTTGACCACATGCACTCCCGGCCGTACGCAGGAGAGCATGACTCCAAAGGAGGCCGCAAATCCGGCGCAGGCGCGAAAGCCCACTAAATAAACACGCTCCGCCCCGGACAGGATGTCTGCTGCCCGGCTGTAGCTGTCATAATCGCCGGGATTCTGATCCCTCTCGATGTTTCTGAGGGAGTTCTGGCGGATCGCGCCTATCAGCTCCTGGTCCGTCAGCCCGTCGTAGCTTTTGATCTTCTCATAGGGAATGGGCCGGACGTTCGAACTGCCTGTCAGCTCTCTCTTCAGCTCGTCCTGAAGAGCCTTCTTAAACCGGCCAAAGCTCTCAAACCCCAGCCGCCCTGACACGCGCACGGCTGCGGAGGCGCTGACGCCTGCCTTCTCGGCAATCTCCGCCGCCGTCTCAAAACAGGCCTCCTTCCTGTTTTTCACGATGTAGTCCAGAACAGCCCGATCTCTGGGCGTAAGCCTTGCAGCCGCGATGCGCGCCTCCAGCGTTTCTTTCTCGCTGACAGCCCCTCCTCCTTTTTCCCTCTGTTTTTTCGCTTCGCCTCCTTTTGCCGTTTCTCTCCTTCCCCTCTCTTTTCTGCTCTCCTCCGGGCTCCCTGTTCTCTTTCTCTCTTCCATCTCTTTCCTCACTTTTCTCTTTCTATTGTTGACAATTCCCAAAATAATTTTATAATTGTGTATAAGTGATTTTATAAAATTATTATATAATATTTTTTGATTTTTTAAAGTCATTTTATTTCACAGCACAGCAAAAAAGGGGGACAATTATGGCCAGAAACATGACACAGGGAAGTATCACAGGACATATGCTTGTATATGCGGTTCCGCTGGTGTTCGGGAACCTGTTCCAGCAGCTCTACCACACCGTAGATTCCGTCGTGGTGGGGCAGTTTAACGGGAAGGAGGCGCTGGCAGCCATCGGCGCGGCCGGGCCGATCATGAATATTCTGATCTTTCTTATCGTAGGCCTTTCCATGGGCGCGTCCATCATTATGGCAGAATACTTTGGCGCCGGTGATTTCCCGGCACTGAAAAAGGAGATGGCCACTTCCATCGTGGCCGGTCTGATCCTGACTGTCATTTTTACTGTGCTGGCCGTGGCAGGCAGCGGGCTTTTCATCCGGCTGACGCAGACACCGGAGGAGATTGCCCCTCTGGCATCAGACTATCTGAGAATCGTGACAGCAGGACTGATTTTCACCTTTTTTTATAATATCCTGTCTGCAGGACTGCGGGCTATCGGAGATTCCA
>JAHZAR010000082.1 GCA_019423835.1 Clostridiales bacterium
CGGGTAGGTCGCTAGAGTCTGCCGGCGACGGCAGAAGTGGATAGATGGCCATTCAACGACATAACCCGGCTTATCGTTTTGCTCGGAAACAGAAAAGCTGCACGGAGGATTCTGTGCAGCTTTTTGTTTGAAGGAAATCCGGATTAACAGAAGAGCTGAGTCGGAGAAGGCAGAGACTCTGCCTTCTGGCGGTGAGAACAGAAATGAAAAACAGCCCTCCAGGCCTGGGAGAGGAGGGATTCCTCTCCGGCACAGGGCTGCTTTTTTATTTCTTTTCATATTTTTCTTCACAGTACAGGCAGCGGTAAATCTCCTTCTTCTCATCAGCCAGGTAGAAGACATGGGGAAGCTCCTGCTCAATGGAGGTGATGCAGCGCGGATTTTTGCACTGAATCACATTGGTGATCTTCCTTGGCAGGTTCAGGCTCCTCTTCTCCACAATCCGGCTGTCACGGATAATGTTTACGGTAATGTTGTGGTCAATGTAGCCGAGCACATCCAGATCCACCACATCCAGCCCGCCGTCAATTTTGATAATGTCTTTCTTTCCCATCTTGGAGCTCTTGGCATTCTTGATAATGGCAATCTGGCAGTCCAGCCTGTCCAGCCCCAGTTTGAAGTAAATATCCATACTTTTTCCGGCTTCAATATGGTCAAGAACAATGCCCTCGCTCAGTCCGCTGATATTTAACATGGTTTTTCCACCCCCAGTAATGTCATAATAAGCGCCATTCTCACATAGACGCCGTACTGCACCTGCTTAAAATAAGCAGCTCTCGGATCGTCATCCACCTCCACAGAAATCTCATTTACCCTTGGGAGCGGGTGGAGAACATACATGTCATCTTTTGCCAGCTTCATCTTCTGCCTGTCCAGAATGTAGCAGTCCTTCATGCGGATATAGTCCTCCTCGTTAAAGAAGCGCTCCTTCTGTACGCGGGTCATGTAGAGGATGTCAAGCTCCGGCATGGCGTCATCGAGATTTTCCACCTCTTTAAATTCAATTCCCTTTGCCTCCAGAACATCCTCCCTGATATAGTCGGGAATCCGAAGCTCCGGCGGAGAGATGAGGACAAAGCGGATATCTGAATACCGCACCAGAGCGTTGATCAGGGAGTGAACGGTACGGCCGAATTTCAGATCCCCGCACAGTCCCACAGTCAGGTGATCCAGGCGCCCTTTTAAGGAGCGGATAGTCAGCAGATCCGTCAGAGTCTGTGTCGGATGCTGGTGTCCACCGTCACCGGCATTGATGACAGGAATGCGGGAGTGAGTGGAGGCTACCATAGGCGCCCCCTCTTTCGGATGGCGCATGGCGCAGATATCTGCATAGCAGGAGATAACACGGATTGTATCGGAAACGCTCTCGCCCTTCGCAGCAGAGCTGGAGTCGGCGGAGGAGAATCCCAGCACGCTGCCTCCCAGCCGGAGCATGGCGGATTCAAAGCTCAGGCGTGTTCTGGTGCTTGGCTCGTAAAACAGGGTCGCTAATTTTTTGCCGTCACAGACGTGGGCATATTTCTGCGGATTTTTCTCTATATCATTTGCCAGATCGAGAAGCTGGCTGATCTCTTCAACGGAAAAATCCAGAGGATTTAACAAATGTCTCATTTGGCTCTCCTTTGTGTTTACATAGATTTGAACTAATTATAGCGGATTGCAGACACAATTTCCAGACCATGTAAGAAATTTTTAAGAGAATTTAAGAAAAATAAGGTAGGTCTTTGTACGGTTATTGGGTATAATGGAAGGGACAGGGACAGATGAGAGCTGCCCGGCCGTGAGGAAAGTATTTGGCGGGAGCAGGAGAAAGCCGTCAAAGGGGGGACAGGATATGGCAGAAGAGAGGAAGGCGGTCAGGCCTTCAGAGGAGGAAACGAGAAGTCCTGTCATTCAGGTCAGGAAGCTTTATAAGATCTACCGGGTGGGTGAAACGAAGGTCTATGCCTTGAACGGGGTGGATTTCACGATGTACAAGGGCGAGTTCTGCGCCATTGTAGGCCCGTCCGGTTCGGGGAAATCCACGCTTTTAAATATGCTGGCAGGCCTTGAGAAGCCTACAAAGGGTGAGATCGTGATAGCGGGAAAGCATATTGAGAAGATGAAGGAGGACCAGCTGGTAGCCTTCCGGCGGGAGCGGGTGGGCTTTATTTTTCAGTCCTATAACCTTTTAGGCACCATGAACGCTATTGAGAATGTGGCTCTGCCGCTGGCCTTCCGCGGAATCGGAAAAAAAGAGAGGATCCGGAAGGCGCAGAAGTATCTGAAGCTGGTAGGACTGTCCCATGTGGCCGATCACATGCCGAATCAGATGTCGGGCGGACAGCAGCAGAGAGTGGGAATTGCCAGGGCTCTGGCGGTGAAGCCAAAGATTATCTTTGCCGATGAGCCCACAGGAAACCTGGATTCCAGGACAACGATGGAGGTTTTAAAGCTGATGCAGAAAATTGTCCGGGAACAGAACCAGACACTTGTCATGGTCACCCATGACGATCATCTGGCTACCTATGCTGACAGGATTTTTCATATTATTGACGGAAAGATTGTGAAGATAGAAACGATGGATCACAGTTCGCAGGAGGCTGTGGAGGGAGCCCGGCCGGATGGCGGAGAGAAAAACGGGAAGGCCGGAGAAAAACAGGAAAAGCAGCCGGAGAGCAAACAGGAAGTGTGAAAGAGGAGGGAGGACTGAACATGAGGATCAAAAAGCTTGGACGGGCCTTTGCGCTGGTTTTGGCCATGTGCATGGTGCTTGCAGGAGTGCCGGAGCAGGCGTACGCAGGCATGATGGATATGACCAACTTCAACGATGGCAGAATCGAGGTCAGCAAGGTTCCCAGGGGAAAGGCCGGAGAGAAGATCACAATCCGTATGAAAATTGTGAATGATCAGGATTACGATATGGAGGATACCACCATCACGCTGGTCGGCGGACAGCGCTATGACGATATTCTAAACAATGTGTTCGAACTGGAGGAGGACGATACGGAGGATGAGAACACGATCCGCAATTACAACACCCAGTTCCCGTTTGAGGCAGACTCCTCAACCTTTGAGGATAAGAAGGTGGGAACCATCCGCAGGAATTCCTCAAAAACAGTGTCCCTGACCTTTCAGCTCAGAAGAGATCTTCCGGCAGGCTACTATCAGGCTTTTTTTGATTTGAACAGCAGCCGGGATCACGAAAAAACGGTAGGCGTCAATCTCTGGGTATCGGCCTCCAACGGAACGGAGGAGGAAACAGAGGAGATGGACTATGATATTACCATCGGAGAAAATCAGTCCACACCTTTTGGGGCCTACGGAGATGTGCTGAATTTCGGAGTAAACTTAAGAAACAGCGGGCACAGAAAAATGTACGATGTACGCGTTTATATGCAGCTTGACGCAGCGGTGGAGAAATTTCCCTTTGATATTAATGATGGAAATTATGACAGGAAAATGGGGGATTTGGAGGTAAATCAGACGGTGTCCGTACCGTACAGCATGGCTGTCAGGGAGGATGCCAAGTCAGGCTTTTATCCGATCACCTACAAGATTACATACAGAGAGACGGAAGACGGTGATTTTGAGGAGCCGGTGGAGAAAGTCTTCTATGTCCGTGTCAAGGGAGAGGACGACGATGATCTGGACGCCGATGCAGGAGAAAATGAGAGGACGAAGGCCAGAATTATTGTGGACAGCTTTTCCACAGAGCCGGCTGAGGTCTATGCGGGAACCCCGTTTGTGCTGAAAATCAGGATGAAAAATGCGTCGTCCGATGTGCAGGCCAGCAATATCCTCTTTACCTTCAGCTCTGAGGATGCGGACAAAAACCCGGTATTCACCACGGAAAATGGTTCTTCCTCCCTGGTGGTAAACAGCCTGGCTCCGGGGCAGACCGTGGATCTGGAACTCCTGTTCAACTCCTCTCCGACGGCGGAGCAGAAGTCCTATACCATGACCATCAAGGAAAAGTACGACAGCCCTGAGTTTAAGAATGCAGAGGAATCTGTTTCCATCTCCCTTCCTGTGAAGCAGAAGGCGAGACTCAGCACCAGTACCATCGACGTGATGCCGGAGAACATCAGCGTAGGCTCGGAAACAAATGTCATGTTTGGTATCAATAATACGGGAAAGGTGCTTCTCTACAATGTGACAGCCACCTTCGAGGGAGATTCCATCCAGAAAACAGATGCCTATGTGGGCAACATCGAGCCGGGAAAGACGGGAAATGTGGACACCATGATCACAGGCACGGCGCCGACGATGGATGACGGCAAAATAAGGATCATCATCTCCTATGAAGATGAAAACGGAGTGATCACAGAGGTGGAAAAGGAGATGAGCCTCCTTGTCACAGAACCGGTGGAAGAGCCGGCGGACCTGGATACCATGGCCGGAATGGATGAAATGATGATGGAGGAGCCGTCTCTCTTTGACAGATTCAAGGTTCCGGCTCTCGCAGTCCTGGTGCTGGCCGGGGCCGGTACAGGAGCCGGTGTTTACCGCCACAGAAAAAAGAAAAGGGCTCTGAAAGAGGAGGAAGAGGATATAGACGATGAGATTTCTTGATCTGCTCACCATGAGCGTCAATAATCTGCGCCGGCGAAAGCTCAGAACCTTTCTGACTGTTCTCGGAGTAGTCATCGGCACTGCCTCGATTGTAGTGATGGTTTCCCTCGGAATCGGCCTGAACAACTTCACTATGGAGAATATCCGCTCGTCAGGCAGCCTGACAGCCATCGAAATTTATAACTATCAGAACATGAACGGAGAGGATGTGTCAGAGGACAAATTTCTGACAGATGAAACCATGAAGACCTTTGCAGGAATTCCCCATGTGACCTCTGTCTACCCGATGCTCACCATGAGTGTCCTGATGAAGCAGGGAGCCTATGAAGGATACGTGACCATGACAGGAGTTCCTCTGGGCTTTATGAAGGATATTCCGCTGGGAAAGGGCAGCCTCCCCTCTCCGAACGCAGAGGGACTTGAGATGGTAGTGGGAAATATGGTGGCCCGAAACTTCAGCAATTCCAAGACAGGGAAGGGGTACTGGGATACAGGGGAGGAGCCGGATGTGGATTTCATGAACCGCCCCATGTTTGTGATTTTTGATATGAATGCTTACTACCAGTCCCAGTCCGGCGGGACAGGGGCAGACGGTGAAAATGTACAGCCGCCTAAAAAATACATGCTGAATACCGCCGCCCTGGTGGAGGGAGGCCCGGAGGACTACAATGAGTACAGCTACAGCGTATATGTGGATCTGAAGGCCCAGCTCAAGCAGGTATTTAAAAAGGATCCCATACCAGGCCAGCCCACCAACAAAAAGGGAAAGCCCTATCCTTACTTTATTTACGAGCAGGCAGTTGTCAATGTGGATGATATGGACAATGTAAAGGAAGTCCAGCAGCAGCTCATCTCCATGGGCTATGAGGCCAGCAGCCGTATGGACTGGCTGGAATCCTCGCAGAAACAGTCCAGTATGGTCCAGGCTGTCCTGGGCGGAATTGGGGCAGTCTCCCTGTTCGTCGCGGCCATCGGCATCGCCAACACTATGATGATGTCCATTTACGAGAGAACAAAGGAGATCGGCGTGCTGAAGGTACTGGGATGTGCCATGGGAAATATCAGAAGCATGTTTTTAATTGAAGCGGGCTTTATAGGCTTTATGGGAGGCGTGATCGGACTGATACTGAGCTATGGCGTGTCAGCCCTTGTCAACCGCTTTCTGGCACCCAGTCTGACGGCGGGCATGAGCAGCCGCCTTTCCATGATTCCCCCCTGGCTCGCTCTGGCAGCTGTGGGATTTGCCGTTCTGATCGGGATGGTAGCCGGATTTTTCCCGGCCCAAAGGGCAATGAAACTCAGTCCGCTTGCGGCTATCAGGAATGAGTAGGAGGCAAAGATATGAGAAAGGCTGTATTGTATATTGCCATGAGCCTGGACGGATATATTGCTGACAGCGAAGGCGGTGTCGGCTGGCTGCCCGGACAGAACAGCCAGGAAGAAAAGGAAGACCAGGACCCATATTTAAGGTTTGTGAAGGATATCGATACCGTCATCATGGGATGGAAAACTTATTATCAGGTGACAACAGAGCTGTCACCTGAAGCATGGGTTTACAGCGGCTTTATCACCTATGTGTTTACGCACAGGGAGGCCAGGTCTGGGGAAAACATCCGGTTTGTCGACTGCGATCCGGCACAGTTTGTAGAGGAGCTGAAGATGCAGGATGGAAAAAATATCTGGATTTGCGGCGGGGCAGAGCTTGTGCAGCAGCTGCTGCGGGCGGATGTGATTGACCGGTTTCATATCTCGGTGATTCCCACCCTGCTGGGAGAGGGAATCCGCCTGTTCGGGACATTTCAGGGAGAGAGAAAGCTCAGACTGACAGAAATACGAAATGATAATGGCGTTGTGGAAGTGGTGTACGACAGGCGGTACAGGCAGTGAATGAAAAACTGAACAATCAAAACCAATAAATCAAAAACCGGAGGGCCGGGAATTTTATGACTTTGCTGGAATAAAATTCCCGGCCCTCCCTGTTTTCTCCTCCCGGCCCATTGACATTTTCTGCAGATGCGTTACAATAAACGCATTACAGTTAGCATTCTAACAGTTATACAGTGCAACGGTTGTGCAGTTCAGACAAAAGACTGCGGCGCTGACGGATCGGAAGAAGGATCCGCCTGCCCCTGAGGAAAGGAGGAGAGAAAATGAAACTGTTCCTTGAAATGCTTTTATACCGGGCTTTTCACGCACAGAGGAAGCGTCTTCGCCCGTTTATGGCACAGCTTAAGCTGGCGCCGGGCCAGCCTAAGATCCTGTACTATCTGGTCAGCCATGAGGGCTGCATGCAGAAGGAGGTGGCAGAGTACTGCGACATTGAGCCAGCCACTGCCAGCCGTATCCTCGACACCATGGAGAAGGGGGGGCTGATCAGAAGAACGGTGGCGGAGAATAACCGGAGAGCAGGGAGTATTTCCCTGACAGAGACTGGACTCAGACAGTATCAGCTGTGGGAAACCCGCTGCCGGGAGGTGGAGGCAGAGATGCTGGCCGGCTTTTCCGAGAAGGAGAAGAGGGAGCTGACAGAGTATTTGAAACGGGTTTACAAAAATCTCAGCGGAAAGGATGCCCTTTAAAGGAGGAAGCGGTGAAGGACTTAAAGAGAATTTTCAGATACATGAAGCCATACAGAAGGCAGTTTATTTTGGCTGTGCTGTTTGTGGTGGTGGAGGCCAGCTTCGAGCTTACGATCCCCATGCTGATGGCTGACATGATTGACGTGGGAGTGGCAAACCACGATATGAACTACATTGTGGAGCGGGGGATGATCATGATGGGCTGTGCTCTGCTGGCCCTGATTACGGGACTTATCTACGCCAGATTTTCCGCAAGAGCTGCCAATGGATTCGGAGCGGCTCTCAGGGAGGCGGAATATATCAAGGTGCAGGAGTATTCCTTCGGCAACCTGGATCATTTTGAGACGTCCTCTCTGATCACCCGCATGACAACAGATGTGACCGTGATGCAGAATGCAGTAAGCGGAGGCCTGCGGCCTCTGGTGCGAAGCCCTGTGATGCTGCTCATGGGACTCGGAATGACCTTCTACCTGAACCGGAAGCTGGTTCTGGTATTTGCTGTCTGCATTCCGATCCTTGCTTTTATCCTTTTCTCTATTGTGAGCCATGTGGCACCCATGTACGGGAGGCTTCAGAGAGCTGTTGACCGGGTGAATGCCATTGTACAGGAAAACCTGAATGCCATCCGCGTTGTGAAGGCCTTTGTCCGCGGTGAGTATGAGGAGGAAAAATTTGCACAGGTAAACAGCGAATTGAAAAAAACCAGCCAGAAAACTTTCCACTATGCGGTGCTGAACCTTCCGGCCTTCCAGCTTGTCATGTATGGAGCGGTTGTCATGATCCTCTGGTTTGGAGGACGGATGGTGCAGATAGGAGGCATGCAGGTGGGGGAGCTGACAGGCTTTCTGACCTATGTGCAGCAGATCATCAATTCTCTGATGATGATCTCCAATGTGTTCCTGATGCTCACCCGCTCCCTTGCCAGTGCCAGACGAATCGGCGAGGTCTTTGACGAACCTCTGGATCTGGTAGACGGGGAAGATACAGTGGAAACGGTGGAGCACGGTTCCATTGACTTTGAGCATGTGTACTTCAAGTACAGGGAGGATGCGAAGGAGTATGTGCTTTCCGATATAAACCTTCATATACGGGCCGGGGAAACGGTGGGAATCATCGGGGGAACCGGATCGGCCAAGAGTACTCTGGTGCAGCTGATCCCCAGGCTCTATGACATCACATCAGGGCAGCTTCTGATTGACGGGAAGGATGTGAAGCGTTTTTCCCTGAAGCATCTGAGGGACGCCGTGGGCATTGTGCTCCAGAAAAATGTTCTGTTTTCAGGAAGCATCCGGGATAACCTGCTGTGGGGAAACGAGGGTGCGGATGAGAAGGAGATCGAGTGGGCCTGCCATGCTGCCTGCGTGGATGAATTCATCGGCCGGTTCCCGGAAGGGTACGATACGGATTTGGGACAGGGCGGCGTCAATGTCTCCGGCGGGCAGAAGCAGAGGCTTTGTATTGCCAGGACACTTTTAAAGCATCCGAAGGTATTGATTTTTGATGACTCCACCAGCGCCGTGGACACGGCCACAGACGCAAAAATACGGGCAGAGCTTGCAAAGCTTTCCGATATGACGAAGATTATCATTGCACAGAGAATCACTTCCGTCATGGATGCAGATCAGATTGTGATTCTGGAGGATGGAAAGATCCACGCAGTGGGAACTCATGAGGAGCTTTTGAAGAGGGATCCGATCTATCAGGAACTCTACTATTCACAGCAGAAAGGGGCAGAGGAAGATGGCGAGACAGTTTAACGGAAAGAGACCGAAAAACCTGAAAAAGACCTTTTTAAAGCTCCTGGGCTATATGGGAAATCATAAATTCCTTCTGCTTCTGGTAGCTGTGCTTGTGTCAGTCAGTGCCTCGGCAGGCCTGATTGGAACCTATATGCTTAAGCCGATTGTAAATAAGTACATTGTGCCCGGCGACCTGGACGGGCTTGTGAAGGCTGTGCTTTTCACGGGGGCAGTGTACCTGTGCGGCGTAATGGCGGCCTACGGCTATACCCAGACCATGGTGGTGGCGGCCCAGAAGATTATCTTTGAGATCCGCCGGGATCTGTTTGGCCATGTGCAGAAGCTGCCGTTAAAATACTTCGACACCAGAACCCACGGCGACATCATGAGCCGTTTCACCAATGATGTGGATACTATCTCGGATGCCCTGAACAACAGCTTTGCCATGATCATCCAGAGCTTTATCCAGATTGTGGGAACCCTGACCCTGATCTTTGTGCTGAACTGGAGACTGTCCCTGATTGTGTTTGTCTGCTATATTCTGATGTTCTCCTATATCCGGTACAGCGGAAAGAAGAGCAAGTACTATTTCAATTTCCAGCAGAAATATCTGGGGGAACTAAATGGCTTTGTGGAGGAGCGGACAGCAGGACAGAAGGTGGTGAAGGTATTCAACCACGAGGAGACCAGTATTGAGGAGTTCAGAAGAAAAAACAGAAATCTTCAGGAGGCGGCGACGAACGCTCTCACCTACTCTGGAAGTATGGTTCCTGTTATAGTCAGCATTTCCTATGTAAATTTTGCCATTGTGGCTATGGTGGGAGGTTATATGGTCCTGCGGGGCTGGACAGATGTGGGAAGCCTGAGCAGCTATCTGGTTTTTGTGCGCCAGACAGCCATGCCTTTAAACCAGTTTACCCTGCAGTCTAACTTCATGCTGGCGGCCCTGGCAGGAGCGGAGCGGATCTTCGAGGCAATGGATGAGGAGCCGGAAGCAGATGAGGGGACGGTAACCCTGGTAAACAGGAAGGATAACCCGGACGGCAGCATGGAGGAGTCAGAAACGCGCACAGGACTCTGGGCCTGGAAGGAAAAGACAGAGGACGGAGGGGAGCGGCTGATTCCCCTCCGGGGAGATGTGCGGTTCGATCATGTGGACTTTGGATATGAGCCGGGGCATCCGATTCTGAAACAGATAAGCCTTTATGCAAAGCCAGGGCAGAAGATTGCCTTTGTCGGCTCTACCGGAGCCGGAAAGACCACGATCACAAACCTGATCAACCGGTTTTATGATATTGACAGAGGAAGCCTTACCTATGACGGTATCGATGTCAGGAGAATCAGAAAGGATGACCTGCGGCGTTCTCTCGGAATCGTCCTTCAGGATACGCATCTGTTTACAGGAACCATTGCCGACAACATCCGGTACGGAAGGCTGGACGCTACCGACGGAGAGGTGGTGGAGGCGGCAAAGCTGGCCAATGCGGATTCCTTCATCCGGAGGCTCCCCAGGGGGTATGACACGATGGTTACCGCAGACGGAGGCAATCTGTCCCAGGGACAGAGGCAGCTTCTGGCCATTGCCAGGGCTGCCGTGGCGGATCCGCCTGTCCTGATCCTCGACGAGGCAACCAGCTCCATCGACACGAGAACAGAGAGACTGATCGAAAAGGGAATGGATCGGCTGATGGAGGGAAGAACCGTGTTTGTGATTGCCCACAGGCTTTCCACCGTCCGGAATTCTAATGCCATCATGGTGCTGGAACAGGGACAGATTATCGAGCGCGGAGATCACGAAGATCTGCTTCGCCAGAAGGGCGAATATTATCAGCTCTATACAGGAATGTTTGAGCTGAGCTGACGAAAGAGTCAGAAAGGAAAAGGGAGGGCTGTATACAGGGGGACAGAAAATCCCATGTTAAAAAGCCATGCCCCGCCAAGGGGAGGAAAAGCACTTGAAAAGCCGCCAATGCATAAGATAGATTAACGTAACTTTAAGGCGGCTTTTTTTGAAAACTTTTCCAAAACCACTGACAGCAGAAGAAGAGCGGGAATACCTGAAGCGTTGCAGGGAGGGCGATGAGGAAGCAAAAGCCGTTCTGATAGAAAGAAACCTGAGGCTCGTGGCCCACGTAATAAAAAAATACCAGTATACAGACTATGAAACGGAGGATCTTCTCTCAGTTGGAACGATTGGCCTGATCAAAGCGGTCAATACCTTTAAGGCGGAAAAAGGTTCCAGACTTGCCACCTATGCGGCCAAATGTGTGGAAAATGAAATTCTGATGCTGTTCCGGGCGGGAAAGAAGAGAGCCAGGGATGTGTCGCTCTACGATTCCATAGGAGTGGATAAAGACGGGGAAACAGTGAGCCTGATGGATGTGCTGGAGGCAGAGGAGACGCAGGTGCTGGACACCATCATCATGGAACAGGATGTGAAAGAGCTCTATGAGGCCTACGCAAAATGTCTGAAGGAGATGGAGAAAAAGGTAGTCTGTATGAGGTATGGGCTGTTTGGCACGAAGGAGCACACACAGAGGGAGATTGCGGCTGTGCTGGGAATATCGCGATCCTATGTATAGCGACGTCGCTAATGTAAACGAAGGGGCCGTTGCAAAATAGATGAGAAATCATCTATAGAGCAATGGCTCCATTTT
>JAHZAR010000083.1:0-2305 GCA_019423835.1 Clostridiales bacterium
TAGGATCCAATGCTTCCGCCATGGCCTGCTTTGTCTGCTCGTCCATGCCTCCAATGCCGTCAATAAACGCCTGTACACCTTTTTGTCCCTCTTCTGACAGCTGCCCCTGCAGATCCTGATCTACAATAGCCGCTACCATAGCAGGAGATACCTCAGCTATCTTTTCCGCCGCCTGATCCGGCATGTCTTCCAGACCAGACAGGAAGCTTTCCACGGATTCTGCCGAAACCTCTTGATAGGCAGTGGACAGCTTCCGCAGTTCTGCGTCGGTCTGATCAATCAGGTTCTGAACCAGAGCAATGTTCTCATCCGTGATGTTTGTCATCCCAGATTCCTGGGCGGCTTTCATGTCCTCCAGCGTCTGCTGGTACTGTTCCTTCTGCCGCTCCAGGGCATCTCGGCTTCCGGTTGCCGCAGTGATAAACGTATTGGAAGCTTTTATCAGGGCGTCATTCAGTTCTTCTGTAGAACCAGTGGCGATAGCCCTCTGCAGATTATCGTAGTTTTCCAGGATCGCCTGGTTCTGGGAAAGGGCATAGCCACTATCAGACAAAGTGCCGTTCAGTTCATCCAGCTTATCCTTTGCGCCCTGCAGGGTATCCTGGGCTTTTTCCAGTTCTCTGTAATAAGACAGTTGTGCATTCGGACCGATTTCAGGATGCTCTAACGCATCGTTGTATTTTTCCTGTGCGTCCGCGACAGCCTGCTCCGCTTCCGCAACCTTTTTCTGCTGCTCCTCTACGTCTTTCAGCGCCGCTGTATATTCTTTAACCAGCTCCGTGGTTTTCTCCTGGGCCTCTACGTATTCTGTCCCCATAGCATCAACCATGGCAGATGCTTTCTTTTTGGCGATGATCTGATCCAGATTCTGGATCACTTCCTGATAATTCTCGATGACTCCGTCCGTCATCTGAATTTCTACGTCAAATGCGCTGGCCAGCTCCTCTGTGATTACCTGGGCGCGTTCCTGGTAACCGTCCTTGATCCTGCCATTCTCGTCAGCAATGCCGCGCAGTTCGTCCACAAGGCCTTCCGCATTTTCGTACTCAAGAGAAATATTGTCATAAGCGCTCTTAACGCTGTCTGCGGACTGCTGGACGCTTTCCGCGTGCTCTTTAACGCTGTCCGCAAGGGCCTGTTCTTCTTCTGTCAGTTTAGCTGCCTTTTCATAGGCGCTTTCCGATGAGGCCTCCCACATGGCAAATCCGGCAATGATTGACGCGATCCCAGCAAGGATGCCGGCCGGAGAAAAGCTTAAGGCGGTGGTAAGCGCTTTTACAGATGTTGTTACACTGTTGATGACAGAAGATACTTTTTGGAACGTCAGCAGGGCAGTTACGACTCCGATCGCAATCGGCCCGATCACATCCAGATTCTCTCCAATAAAATCCAGGATCTTTACCAGGGCGGGACCGACCGTATCGATAATCTTTCCCATTGTTTTAATCAAGCGGTCAAAAATCTTTATCGCTGCTTCAATTCCCTTTTTCAGCCCGCCCTTTTGCAATGACTTTCCGATATCTTCAAAGACTTCCTGGATCGGCTCACCGATCTCGTCCGGGAGCAGCTTTACCAGACCTTCTACTAAAGCTGTTACGATCTCTCCCGCAGCTTTCAGCAGCTGATCCTTGTTCTCCACGATCCCGTTGATAAACGCATCAACCACTGCCACGGCTGTGTCAATCACATCCGGGACCGCCTCTGCTATACCGGTGAGCAGGTTGGCCATGATCTCCCCGGCCGCCTCAGCAGCGCCTTCCGGGCCATCCTTTTTAAAGGCGTCCGTGATCTGGTCAATCGCGTCCGCCGCCGCAAAGGCAGCATTTTTCAAAGGATCCTGGATAGATTCGTATACCGTAATCCCGAAGGACTCCGCAGCGCCTACCACCTGCTCAATGGCAGATTTCAGGTTGTCCTGCATGGTGGTGGCCATTTCCTCAGCGGCGCCATCGCAGTTCATGTAGGACTGCGTCATTTCTTCCAGCTTACCATCCTGGGTATTCATAAGGGCCAGCATCCCTGACAAGGCTTCCTGTCCGTACAGCGTTACCAGATAGTTATTTCGCTGCTCATCGGTCATGCCTTCCATGGATTTTTTCAGCATGGAGATCTGATCAGACAGGGAGAGCATCTTGCCCTCCGAATCATAAAAGCTGATCCCCAGCTCATCCATGGCCTGCTGCATATCCTGCGTAGGCTTGGACAGCCTGGACAGCGCACCACGCAATGTTGTTCCTGCCTGGCTGCCCTTGATGCCATTGTCGGCCATGATACCGATTGCCGCCGCTGTCTCTTCCAGGCTGAT
>JAHZAR010000083.1:2315-11402 GCA_019423835.1 Clostridiales bacterium
TGATCCCTGCCGCATGGGCCAGAGGGGCAATATACTTCATAGCTTCGCCAGTATCCGCCACGGCGGCATTGGTATCTGCCGCATTTTTCGCCAGCACATCCGCCACATGGCCGGCCTGGGATGCCTCCAATCCAAAGCCCCGCAGTGTAGATGCTGCTATATCTGCGCTGGTTGCCAGATCTTCCCCGGCAGATGCGGCCAGGTCAAGCATACCGGGCATTGCCGCAGTGATCTCTGATACCGAAAAACCGGCGGATGCCAGGTTCTCCATACCTTCTGCCGCCTCGCTTGCGGAGAAAGCGGTTTCTGCGCCAAGGTCTACCGCCTGGTCTTTCAGGCGTTTCAGTTCTTCCTCTGTCGCCCCGCTGATTGCCTGCACACGGGACATTTGCGCTTCAAAGTCAGAGCCAACCTTGATTGCGGCAACACTGATTCCCGCAATGGCTGTTGCTGTACCGGCCACAATCGTTGATACGGTTTTCAGCGCCCCTTTCGCCATGCTGGAAATCTTATCCACGCCAGACTGGAAGCCGCTGCTGTTCACCGATGTATCAAATATCAAAGTGCCATCATTCGCCAATTCTCCTCACCTCGCTTTTATCGGGCAAGATTATCGGCTCATAATGGCACTACTTAATCTGTATCTGTTTCCCGTTCTTTATTTTCAGTTCAATCACATGGTTGCAGTGGCGGCCTTTACAGGGGATATACACCTTTTCACATTCCGCATCATTCGCATAAAATACAGGCATCGTATACCCGCAGGCCGGGCACCGCACTTTGTTCAGGTTCTTCTTTTCTTTCATTGTTTCAGGACTCCCGTCAGATCGCCTCCATTCATCAGGGCATTGACGATTGCGTCATTCTCCGCACGGTCTTTCTCAGACAGCGGCAGCGCATAAATACGCTTCATCTTCCGGTAGAACGCTTTCTGCTCCTTCGACATGCTACTTGTGATCCGGGCGGTACGGTAGCCGATGATCTTTATGATTTCCCGCCCTTCCTCCAGCCCCCGGAACAATGCACGGAACTTCCACCAGTGCAGATTTTCTTTCTGGAGGTCAATCCCGTACTGCGCCCAGAATGCGGCATAGATATAATCCGCATCGTAATCGTAATCATAGGTCCTTTTCTGTTCCAGGGCTTCTGCATCTTCCTCATCGTCCTTTTCTCCGTCATCCTGCGGGATTGGCTGTTCCGGATCCTCCCCGCACCGGTAGAACCAGGTCAGCCTGTCCACGGCTTTCAGGGTGTCATGCGGGATTTTTGGATAATAAAGGTTCAGGGCTTCTATGATTCGTTCCCCGTCCGGCCGGTCTGTTTCCTGCATCAGCTTCTCACAGCGGATGGCTGTCCGGTAAGCCGGCCGGAACAGGTATTCTGTCCCGTCAATCCGGACACTGCACGGGAGTAGGTCGAGCAAAATGTTCATCAGCTGGTAAATCTCCTTGCCTTGCCCTGGTTATTCGGATGCTTCTGCATATAACGCCGCTGCTTCCGGTTTGATTTCTGCTGGGGAAGGTATTTCCCCATGATTGCCTTCGGCGCTGTTTTTCCTACCTCATCCACTGCCTTTAAGGCCTGCCCGAACGCATCCATACGTGGTTCCAGGTCACTGTCCTGCGGGAAGATTTTCGCAGATGTCCCCTCCCCGAAGATCTTGTCAAACCATGCTTCGATTACCCGGCATTGGAAACGGAGCGTATCTGCGACCGACAGACCCTCATAGTTCTTTTTATCCCGAATCTTCTTCTGAATCTCATCCAGGGATTTCTCGTAGCCTTCCACACAGTCCGCATCAAACAGCCGGATTTCCAGTTCCACGTTATTGATTACGATTTTACTCATATCCTCGCCTCCCGGTTATAAAATATTTCCGGGACCTCAAGTCCCGGAAGGTGCGCTGGCTCCAGCAGCCACAAATTCTTTTGTCTGCGTGTTGAACGTTCCCAGAACCGGATCGCCCACAGCGTTCAGGTTTCCGGAAATCACCATCTTGTTCTCAGCGGCAAAGCTGGAAATTTCAGCAGCCACGTTGAACTTCCGTGCCTCAAAGGTATTTGCTGTTTCCGGATCAGACTGGTTCCACAGCTCTACCCGGCAGTATTCAAACTCTGCCTCTGCGCCGGTATAATGGTTTCTTCCGACTAAATACAGTGCGTCAATCGCCTTTTCGTCTTTGATCTGCTCTGCCTCAAACGGGAACACCGTCTCATAGCTGATAATGTTGATGGAGGCGCTGGATTGATCCACGTACTGCCCGTATTTGGGGTGTGCGTCCGTCTCCTCATCCTGCGTGGTAAAACCTGCGCCCATCAGCGCCCATTCCGGCTCTTCACTGGTTCCTACATTCAGATAATCCGCATACTGATGCCGTCTGATAATCTCTCTCTTGCTCATAATGCCTCCTTGTAATAGGTTAATCTCAACTGTATCTGGTAACGCGCATTATGCATTGAGCCGTCGAACAGATACCCTGGGGACAATACCTCAATGCTCTGGGGATCGCAGCCCTCCGGCATCTCCGGAAAAATCCCTTCCCGGTTGTTCTTCCAGATCCATTCTGCAAACTCTTCATAGAACGCGCTGTTTTCGATGTTCTGCAACCGGTCCATCGAATAAAATTCCCGGCTTCCGAACGTGAACTGGTACTGCCTTTCCTCATCCCCGTTCACATATGTCCGAAGAACCGGGTCACATATGCTGGTTTCCACCACATACTCTACTGCCTTTTCGCTCAGGGCATCCACCCGGAATGCCCCGTCTTTCCCTGGATAATGGAATCTGCCATGTCAGCCTCCTTTGATCTTGTTCGCACCGCTTAGGATGTCGTCTTTCTCTGCGGTTTTCATCCGCTCAAACCAGTGCGCACCCCGATCTGCATCATATGGCCTGCTGTCGGCAGTCCCGTAATACTGTGCTGCCGCATAGGGAGCGATGTATCTCACCGTTCCGCTTCCAATCACAGTCCCCAGCTTGCCGGACTTCTCAAGCATACCTGTCTGCAACGGAACCCTGGGGCTGCACCGCCGTAGCACTTCGGAATCCACGTACTTCTGAATCCGGGAAAACGTCTGGTTCCTTCTGGGTGCAAAGCCCTGGTTCCATACAAGCTGCGCTTTCACCGTGCCATTTTTATTCTTTATGACATTTACACTGCCGCGCGGCGTAACAATCGGTTTATATGCCATATCAGAACCCTCCTATCCGCCAGTGCCGTACTTCTTCATCCCCGCGGGATGTATTGTCAGCATATTCCGTCAGGGTTATAAATTCATCCTTCCCATCCAGAAGTGCTTTCACCTGATCCAGTGTCAGGGCACCTGCCGTTTCCTCTTCCGGCTCCACGGCTTCCGGTAGGATATAGCATCCGGGCTGGAGTGTCCAGTGATTCCTGACTTCCTCATCGCTCATCCGCGCGTAGGCTCTCTCCGGAACATACGTCCTGCCGCCCTGCACTTCTGCGCTGACCGGAATCCGTATCTGGCAGGTTCGGTTTTCCTCCCTGTCGGAATCCCCGGTATGGCCTTTCACGCGGTGCAGGGATACGCCATAAACAGCAGTCAGCAGGTACACTTCCCTCCGGGTTTCCTTATCAAGCCTCTGGTTCAGGATCGTGATGTCTGCATTCGTAATCATGATGCAACCTCCCCCTGTAGGTCAGGCCAGTCCCTGCAAGGTATGTCCGGATGTCTGCCGCCGCCCTCTGGATCATGTCATCCTCTTTCTCTGCATCCGCATAGGACACCGAATAACCGTCGTTATTCTCGGATTTCTTGATCCTCCCGGCTTTCTGATTTTGCTGGAAGCAGGTTTCGGCGGCCGCACACATGGCATCCTTTACACAGGATGGAACTTCTTCCAGCTTCCGCACCCTCCCGGATGTGATCCGGTCAATCAGGCAGGAAGCCCATCTGGCATACCGCGGGAAATCATTTGCCTGTATACTGGTTCCCATGTACTCATCCGTGTAATATTTGTAGTCTGCATAGGGCTGTACTTCCATTCCGTACCGCCTCCCTTCGCCATGCGGCTTATTCCGCGCTGGTCTTTGCCTCTGGTTTCACCGCAGCCTTGGCCGCTGCATTCGGGGCCTCCTTCGCCGGTTTGGCAGCTGTCGGCTCCAGTTTTGCTTTCAGCTCTTCATTTTCTGCCCGCAGGGCATCGTTCTCCGCCTGGAGCTTCCGCATCTGCTCTTCCGGGTTTACGTTCTCATAGATGGTTTTCCCGTCCATGGTATACACGCTATAGCCAAGCGCCTTGTACTCCTTCGCCTTCTCATCCGGGATTCTAAGCACCCGGTTCCCTTTCTTTGCTTTTAACATAGCTCTCTCCTTTCATCATCAATCCCGGCCCTAATTGCAAGAGCCGGGATTTTGGATCATGCGGCCTTTATCAGCCGCCTACGCCTGCATCTGCTTCCACGTTGAACGCAATCGCATCCAGCCTGTGCGGCAGGATGAACACATCCTCAAAGGATTCCTCAAAGTAATCCCACTTGCCCTGGGAACCGGCAGACGGAGGGTCAAGCTGTGCGAACTCATAGGAGATCGGGGTGATAACCGCCTGCGGATGCACAAGGAACATGTTGATCTGCTTCGCGCTTTCATCAACGGCCCAGCCCTCGGTGAAGTCATAGACGGTTTTCATCATGTCGGACGGGACAGATTCGGGAATTTCCACCTCGTCAATGGTGCGCACAATCGTCTTGGCGTTGTTAATCAGCGTCCGGGTCTCCGGGGTCACATACAGGATTCTTCCCTGGCGCGGCACCCGCGCATTGTCCATATCCGTCATGAACTGGTCAAATACGGTCAGGACGTTATCCACGGTCAGGGCCGTGGTGTCTGCCGTCTTGCCGCCGGTCGTCCAGTCTGCAAAGATCTTGGACACGCAGTAGGCGTTCATCTCCGGGAACTTCTGCTCCTCGTTGAACACCCGCGTAATATTTGCGATAGACGCTACCTGGTGCGTCTCACTAATGTCCCTCGGATGCACCAGCGTCTGCCAGGTACGATGATTTGCAAGGGTCAGCGGCGTCCAGGAATTATCGTAGTTCCGCTTTCTGGTGCCAATGGTGTCCCGGTCGCCGTCCACACGTCCGGTTGTCTTGATTGTCGGGATTTCAATTACGTTGGAATTGATCCAACGGTATCTCCCGTTATTGGGAGCTGCGAACAGATGCCCGAAATACAGGACATACGGAAATGCCTGCATGAGCGCCTGCTGGTATTCTTTTGCATAATTCAGTGCTGCCATTTCACATGACCTCCTTTATTTGTTCTTAGGCGGCTGCCGCAGGAATGTAAACCCGAAATCCATGGCAGGTTTCGGATCTCCGCCTCCAGGTTTCCCGGTCGGCCCTGCAAAAATCGGGGGCTTATTCTCCCCGCCTTCTCCGCCTTCTTTCGGTTTCTCTGTGACAAATGCGCCCTTATAGTCCTCATTCTCCATAAGGGACTGCATGAACTCTTTGCCACCCAGCAGCGTGCCGTTCTCAATCTGGAAATTCTTGTCGCGCAGCTCATCCAGGATGCCTTTCCGGGCAGCCTTGGAGGTGAACTTGTACCCGGACAGGAACATCTCTTCCGCATGGGAACGCTCCTGCGCCGCCATCTGGTCTCTCAGCTTCTTGGTGTCCTCGTTGTACTTGGTTTCCCAGTCAGACACCTTTTTCCTGATGCCGTCCACGTCCTGATCCTTAAAGGACTGGATCTGTGCATTTGCATCCGTAAGCTGCTGTTTCACTCCGGCCAGTTCGGTATTCTTCGCATCGAATTTTTCCTTTGCGACATACCCTCCCGCCTTCAAGTCTACCACCTGGATGTCCTTATCCGCGTCAATAGCGGCCTCCAGCTCCTCGTAGGTCATAGCCTTGGGTGCTTCCCCTTCCTTCGGGGTTCCAAAGAGTTTCTTCAAAAAATCGTAAGCCATCTCGCCTACCTCCTTCGCTGATTTCATTTAAACGTCTGTTCACTCAGACAACTGCTATCGTGCGTTTAGATCCCCGCACGCAAGGGATAGAAGCAGTTTATATGCCATACTACAGGGCAAGGAAAAACAGCCTGCCTGTTATATCGGCGGCAGTTGTCCAAAATTCTTTGACAACTAATCCTACAAAAAACAGCCTGCCTGTTATGGCCGGCTGCATAAGAGAAAAGGATACTGTGGCACCCATGAAAACTTCTTATAGCCTCTGGGAGCCGTTTTTTTCTGTCGTGTGGAGATTTTATTACCCACGCATAAAACAGGCTGAAAAGCCCGATTTGCCGTAACCCTGGCTGGGAGATATGTGGATCACCTCCTAGAGAATATCCAGGCTCTGGAAGATCTGAAAAATCTTAGGACTGTTGATTGCCAAAAGATTTGTTAAATCTTCATTATGTGCCCAGTCATCCGCACCCATTTCATACATCGCACAATGGATAATCTCGTGCCTGTACACTTCTTTGGCTCTTTGGACTTTTTCTTCATGGTCCGCATCATCGTCAAGCATCTTGTCGATCGGACGGATATGGATTTCTTTCTTGTAAAATCTTGCCTCTCCGTCATATTTGGTATCTTCCAGATCAAAGAAAACACCGTATTCTGTTCCCAGAATATTTACCTTGCAGTCTTGCATGTCAAAGTTTCCTCTCATACATTTTTCTGAAACTCCTGTTTTTCAGGCTCTTCTTCTGGCTTTGCTCCAGCTTCTATGAGTTGCATCTCCGGATCAGCAATCATCCAATCTTCTGCAAGACAATCTCGAATTGAAGGAACCCACATGGCATGTGACCCTTCCACTGTATTGATCTGGAGATACGGGTCGCATTTGAACAGGTCGCCTTCTTTAATCCCCCACACCTCTGCTGTCTGCTTGTTGCAAGGAATTCCATCCGGGTAACCTTTCTGATATGCAACAGATAATCCTTTCCCGTTCCATCCGCGTCGGGTCATCCGAACTCCTTGTTTCATCAGTTGCAATGCGCATCCAAAGTTAAAATCGTAGTTTTCACCTTCTGTATAGTCTTCGATCACATCGATTCCATATTCTATCGCACACTCATTCTCAATGCGGCAACCTCTCGCTTCTTCCCATCCTGGAGCGAAATATGCCACATCTGCCGTGGCAAGTAGTTCAATAGATTTTGCTAAATACCAAAGAGGCTTAGCATCCGCCGGAGCGCCTCTGAAGAAAGAATCAATAACCTCTACTTCTTGTCCTGCAAATTTTTCTTTCACACTTTCTATTGCTTTACTTCTGGCCTCAAGGATTTCTTCATCTGTTTTCCCTTTCATTGGCTGACTAATAAATAATCTAACCATCCGTCTGACCTCCATCTACTTTTTCATACATCTCACGGAAATTATCCCGAGGGATCACCTGTATGTTTCCCAAAACATCCCGTACAATATAATCCCCATTTTGGGCTCTGTCCCTCCTGGTAGGGGAACGGATACTGCAACCATAAACATGGCTGCTCCCATCCACGATTACCCGGTCAATGAATATTTCTTCCCGGTCAACTGCATTGATGAACCATTCCGGGGCCGTCAGCTCCGCATCCTCCGTAAATTCAAAAGCATCCACATCGGGATGTCTGCACCTGTATACCATATGTTTTTCCTCCCTTACTCGACAAATCCGTTATTCCTTTCGTACTGCAAGCATTTTGCCATTTCTTTCACAGTTCTGAGCATCTGGTCGTACCGAATCTGGAGCAGCAGGTAATCCTGTTCAGCGCTGTTGTGCTCATCCATGGCGTTTTCCAGTCTGGAAACCACCGCTTTCAGCTCCTGATTCTCACAGCTGAGCTTGTCTATCTCACTCTTATATTTCTCCTCTGCCTTATCTGCCGCATTGCAAAGCAGGGAATCATATTCTTCACGGGTCATTTCGACAATTTCTTCATCGCTCCTATATTTCTTAAACTGCATCTATGTTATGCTCCTTTCTTCGCGGCCCATACTGCTTTCTGGCTCACAGACCGGTTAAATCCAATGATCTTACCGGAACTGTCCTTATGTGCTACCACCTGCGTCCTAGAGGTGTCTACCGTCCGGTTCGTCTGCTTGCAGAACTCCTTGAGCTGCTTCTCCTTGTCTTTCAGCTTCACGCTCTCCTTCTGGAATTCCCCGGTCAGGTATTCCTCCAGGGCCTTGTCCTCTTTCATCGCCGCATCATAGGAAGACAGGATTCTCTTATACTCCCGGATCTTCCGTTCCATGCTGCGCTGGATCTGGCTGCACTCATAATCTGTCAGCTTCTTCCCACCGTATTCAAACCGCCTCGCATCGTACCATTCCAATTTTTCCTTTGTGTAGGCCGGCTTCGAAATACCCATGAAGTAGGGATAAAAGCTATGGCGGCAGTTGACACCGCATAAGCCCCCGGCTGTCCCATATCCGGTAGCTTCTGCAAAGTTGGGATAACCTGGCGCGTCCCCATCAATCTTGAACACACGGCCCTGCCATACTGAGTGGGTGGGCCTTGCCCCTGCATGGGCGGATGTCTCATAATATTCTGCCCCGAGATCTTTGGAGTACATCTCCGTCATGGTCGCCGCCGTCTGGTTCACTCCGGTGAGCACGGACATCCGGATTGCGGAATCCAGCATCATACTCCCGCCTTTCTGGTATGTCACCTGCGCCCCGTCTGCGGCCGCATACCGGATTGCCTGCCGGATCGCCTCCTGATACGAAAACGCCCCGGAAGTCACCTTCATGTATGCCATGTTGGTTGCCTCCAGGTACAAGTTCTGAGCGGTTGCCCCTGTCGTCATCGTCAGGTTGTTCACGGCCCCCTGTGTTTTCTGTATCGCCGCCAGGAGCTGTTCTGACATGGCATCTGAGAGTTTCACAGATATATTTTCCATGCCAGCATCCAAAAGAGGCTTCGCATCATACTCTATGCTTTTCAGCCCGGCCTCCCGGAACAGCCTTTCTATCTCCTGATCGGATTCACTGGTGATAGATGCCACCTGCTCCACGATACGGTTTAGGATCACCCCTGCCTCCTCCAACTGCTGAGCCTGCCACTTTGCTGTCGCCGTTACTTTCCCGGTTTTCACAATCCGGCGGGCTATATCTTCCACGATGGAAACA
>JAHZAR010000084.1 GCA_019423835.1 Clostridiales bacterium
CGTTCACCCTGATAATCTGTACAGTCTTCGGAATTTCCAGTGTCTCGGCTACGAAAAAATTGAGGAAGCCCTGAAATACGGAGGGCTTAGGCGCTGGATTCTTGGAAAACGGCTGTAACGGGCAGAACAGAAAAAAAGCCTGACGGGCAGGCTCACCGGAAGGTAAGCGTCTGCCGTCAGGCTTTCTGTATACTGATTTCTGAATCTCCTGCAGATCAGCTGTTAAAAATCAACCTCTGTTCCGTAGTAAATGCAGGTAAACAGTTTTTCCATTGTCTTCGGGTCAATCGTTCTTGGATTGGAGCCTGTGCAGGCATCGCCCACTGCATTTTCTGAGATAGCTGCCAGCTTCTCTTTAAACTCCTCCTCTTCAATTCCAAACTCCTTCAGGGTATTTGGAATTCCCATATAATCATTCATGGAACGGATTTTCTTTCTCAGTCCCTCGATGCACTCTTCTGTGGTGCCTGTAATGCCGATGGCATTGGCAATCTCTGCATAACGAGCTGCAGCCTCAGGCTCCTTCGCATTGTAGGAAATTACATATGGAAGATACATGGCATTGGCCAGTCCGTGTGTGATATGGCCCGTGGAAAATGCTGCACCTGTCTTGTGAGCCATGGAGTGTACAATTCCGAGAAGTGCATTGGAGAAGGCCATTCCTGCCAGACACTGGCCATAGTGCATCTCCTCGCGGCTTCTCATATCTCCGTCATAGGATTTCTGCAGATCACTGTTTACGATCTGGATAGCCTTGATTGCCAGCGGATCCGTAAAGGTACAGTGGAGTGTGGAAACATAGGCCTCAATTGCATGAGTCAGAGCATCCATTCCCGTATAGGCTACCTGTTTCACAGGAAGCCCCTCAACCAGCTCCGGATCAACAATCGCAACATCGGGCGTTATGTTAAAATCGGCGAGAGGATACTTGATTCCCTTCTCGTAATCTGTGATAACGGAGAAAGCGGTAACCTCCGTAGCCGTACCGGAGGTGGAAGGGATCGCTGCAAATTTTGCCTTTGTTCTCAGCTCAGGAAAATTAAAAGGCGTGCACAGCTCCTCAAACGTCACCTCCGGATACTCGTAGAAGGCCCACATAGCCTTTGCTGCGTCAATCGGTGAACCGCCTCCCATGGAAACAATCCAGTCCGGCTCAAACTCTCTCATAACCTGTGCGCCCTTCATAACCGTCTCTACTGACGGATCCGGCTCCACGCCTTCAAAGACGCGCACTTCCATCCCTGCTTCCTTTAAGTAGCCAACTGCCTTATCTAAAAATCCCTGACGCTTCATGGAACCGCCTCCCACAACGAGGATCGCGCGTTTTCCCTTCAGGTTCTTCAATTCCTCCAGGCATCCCTTTCCATGATAAATATCTCTCGGTAACGTGAATCTTGCCATTTCTGATTCCTCCTTCATAAATGGATGCGCCCTCCGGCTGGCCGCCCCTGACTATCCTGCATTCCCCATTGCGGATGCTGCTTCCGTCTCCGAAGCAGCTTCGCGGAATATGGCCTGTCCTGTTGTCTGCCATTTATCCCCTGAAGACGGCCTGTCCTCTTCCTGGCACATGGTTTGTTATTTTTTTAACCAAATATATTATATACTAAAACCGCCGAACACTCAAGTAAATTCTCGTTAAATTTTCCACTATTTTTTTACAAATATCCACAAAACTGGATTTATCAGTTCCTGTATTTATTATTGAAACTCTATTGATATACATCCAGAATTTCCCAGACAATTCTTCTCTCCCTGTACGCGAAACGCCGTCCAGATATGGTTCAAAAAAGCATAGATAATCTGAAATGCCAAACACGCCTGCCGCACAAAAAACGGGCCCGCTCAGATTTACTGAAATTTCCTCCGAGCTGCCCGCTTTTATAGCTGCTAAATATTTATCTTCCTGTTCTGAACATTTCAGCCGTTTTCTGCAGTAAACAGTTCCGGCTTACTGTCTGTCCTCTTCTTTTTCCTTTTCTACTTCTCATCCCTTTTGATAACATACGTGGGAACGATCCGCTGGACAGCCTCCCTGATATTTTCTGAATCCCTGTTTGCAATCTCATACAGCTCATCCAGCTGCTTCTGGAATTCCTCCTCATCAAACTCAATCGGTTTTCCGATGTGGATCAGCTTATTCGGAGTATCCTGCATCCCCTCCTCATCCATGAGCATCTCCTCATAGAGCTTTTCTCCCGGCCTGAGTCCGGTGAACTCAATGGCAATATCCTCTCCCGGCACATATCCGGACAGCCGGATTAAATTCTTGGCCAAATCCAGGATTTTTACAGGCTCTCCCATATTCAGGACAAAGATCTCTCCGCCCTTTGCATAGGCTCCCGCCTGAAGCACCAGCGACACAGCCTCCGGTATCGTCATAAAGTAGCGGATAATATCGGGATGTGTGACTGTGACAGGGCCTCCCTCTGCAATCTGCTTTTTGAACAGGGGGATGACAGAGCCGTTGCTTCCCAGCACGTTTCCAAAGCGCACCGCCACAAACTCCGTCTTGTACCTGTGATCCATCATCTGAATAACCATCTCGCACATCCGCTTGGAGGCCCCCATAATGTTTGTCGGGTTAACCGCCTTGTCTGTGGAAATCAGAACGAACCGCTTTGCCCCATATTTTCCCGCAGCTCTGGCTGTCTTGTATGTACCGAAAACGTTATTCTTGATCGCCTCGTTGGGGCTGTTCTCCATGAGGGGGACATGCTTGTGGGCGGCTGCATGGTAGACAATATCCGGCCTGTACTGTTCAAATACGCTCTCAATCCGGTGTGTGTTTCTCACGGAACCGATCAGCACAGTCAGATTGAGATCCGGAAAACTGCGCTCCAGCTCCTGCTGCAGATCATATGCATTATTCTCATAGACGTCAAAGACAATAAGCTGCTTTGGCCTGTGGCTGGCAATCTGACGGCACAGCTCACTTCCAATGGAACCGCCTCCGCCAGTGACAAGAATTACCTTATCCTGTACGTATCCCATAATCTCATCCAGGTTCACGCGGATCGGATCCCTTCCCAGGAGATCCTCAATCTGAACCTCCCTGAGCTTGGCCACACTGACCTCCCCGTTGAGAAGCTGATAGATTCCGGGAAGCATCTTGATTCTGCAGTCCGTTTCCCTGCAGATCTCCAGAATCTTTTTTCTCTCCTTGGCCGGTGCTGACGGGATTGCCACATAAATCTCATCCACCCGGTACTGCTTTGCCAGCTCCGGTATCTCCTCCCGATCCCCCGCAATCGGCACTCCATTCAGATACTTGCCCTTTTTATTAATGTCATCATCCACAAAGCAGACGACCGTTCCGTTTGTGTGGCGGCTTGTCATCATCTCCTTCAGGATCACAGAGCCGGAGGTTCCCGCTCCCACAATCATAATCCTGCTTCCGCCCCGGTTTCCCGACGGAAACAGCGAATGCTTAATCCGGTAGGAAAGCCGAATGCCTGTAACAGCGATACAGAGGGCAACAAAACAGATAATATAGTAGCTTCTCGGCATAAAAAACTGCAGCAGCGTCATCCCTGCTATCTGCAGAACTGTTGAGAGGCCGCAGACAATGACAATCCTTATTACCTCTCTGATTCCCGCCACACTCCACATAGTGGAATACAGATGGGCCAGGAAAAAAAGTGCAATCGTCAGACTCGTATGAATAGGCCAGTAGCGCAGCACATTGGCACTGTACTCCGGCGGAATTTTCGCAACATTCAGATCAAACCGTATCAGAAGCGCCAGAAAGGAGCAAATCTGGATTGATACAATATCAGCCAGCATTAGAATAACCATTCTGACTCTTTTGTTTTTTGGCATATACTTATCAAACATGGCAACTACAACTTCCTTTTTCTGTCTGTGGGGACGGCTCTCTTAAAATTTCCTTCCCCTATTTTTCATCCCTTTTTTCTGTCTCATCCACAGCCCAGTCTGCCTGGAACTCCGGTACTTTTGTGCTGTCCGGCATTTCTGCACTTTCCGGCGTTTTTGCACTTTCTGACCCTTTTGTTCTTTCCGGCACTTTTACACTTCCCGGCTCTTTTTTGTTATCCGGTGCTCTCCTCCCCGCCGGCAACTCTCCCGTCACAGCTCTGGAAATCATTTTTTCCCCGCTTTTCTCAGCGCTTACCTGTTTCTCTGACTTTGCGTCTGCCTTCTGAACCTCTACCTTGTTTTCTTCGCTTTCCGGATGCCAGCAGGCAGCCAGTCCCATGGCCAAAAACAGCCACATAAACGGTGCGGTGATCGGTACATTCAGGTTTACCACTGCCTGCGCGCTGTAGCACACAAACGCAAACATCGGTGCCAGAACCAGAGCATTTCCCTTTGCCTCGCGCGTCATTTTCACAAATGCTGAAATTAAAAAGGCAAGATACCCGGCGAGTCCTGCTATTCCAATCGTCAGAAGGAACTGCAGGTACTCATTGTGAGCATTGTCAAACACCACATGGTAAGTTTCGCTCATCTCCTGATAGTTATTGAATGTGGTAATAATCCCAAATGTATCCGGCCCGAACCCGAAAATCTTGTGATGAAGGGGAAAATTCTGGAAATTCTGCCACGAAATTCTCCAGGCAAACCCGCGGCTGGTTCCCCAGCTGTCATTAAATACCAGATACTTCGCAATCGCCTGATATTTCTCCTGATGTCCTGCAAAGTTTGCGTCGTAGAACATATAACAGATAAAAAGCACTGCCCCTGCCAGCACAATCCCCCAGGCAATTCTGAGCACCCGGAGCATTCCCGGTGATTCCTTTTTTATCACCAGCTTCAGGAGATACAGCACTGCAGCCAGAATCCAGACTGCAGCAATCACAGTCATAATTTTATCATAGCCTGAAATGAAAGAAAATAGGCTGTTAATCCCAATAACCGTATCTGCGTACCGCACATTGATCCATTCAATGCACTGGGCGACGGTCAGAATCGTAGCAGTCAGCACTACATATCTTCTGACTGCCTGAGATTTTCTGAATGTGTAGAGAGGCGCCAGGGCAAACAAAGTCCCCAGAGAGAGGTAGGCATTATCACTCTCCCCCATAATGAGCGCGAACATTCCTATTACAAAACAGATATAGTAAAAAATCGAGCGCCAGACTGACTCGGTCATTAAAAACAGAATCGCCGCTGCTGCAATTACCATCGCCACATAGATGGTATACGTATTTATATTTCCAAAGGAGGAAGTAAAGGAATCTGCATCGGAGGCAATCCGCTCCTTAAAATGGAAAATATCCATCCTGAAATAATCTGTAATACCCCACAGGCAGGCAAGAATCCCCCCTGCCAGGAACAGATCCAGATACCACTGCTTCCATCTCAGAAGGCGGCTGACAAAAAAGTACGAAAATACGTAGAGCAAGAGCGTGAACAGCCCTGTGTAGCGTCCCTCATTTCCCCAGAAGGACTCAAAGCGAAATTCCGACTGTATAGTGGAAATGGTAATCAAAACCACAAAGGCGACAGCCGCCCAGTCCACAAAACTCAGATGTCTGCGCCAGCTTCCATCCCCAAGTGAGCGCACAGCCCGAACCACGGCTCCGCTGGCAATCAGATAGATGACTGTAAACACAAGGACCGCCGATGTTACAGTGGAATAAAAGAGGTACTTCGTAGGAAGAATGTCGAAATATCTGTCATGTACCACAAACGGAAAAATACACAGCATCACCAGCGTGTAAATTCCCGCCAGCACTTCAAGGCCTCTGTAGGGCCGTTTCTCTGCCGAACTATTTTTTATTAGATTGCTGCTCATAAACTCTCCATATTCTTTGTTAGATTTATCTCTGCTGCCACCCTCTGCAAAAAAGCCGCCCCCGGCGGCAAAATTCATCTCCTAAGCATATACTGTTTTAGTATATCACTTATATCTTTCCGGCGCAAGAAAAGCACAGCCGGAAGACGGCAGAATTATTTAATATTTTATTAATATAAACGAAAATGCGGGAAATATGCCGGAAAAGATGGAGACTATACTTTTTGCAACCTTCTATAATTTCCCTTATCCGAAGTATAATAGCCACGTAATGCAGTTAGGAATTTCGAGAAAATGATTTCAAGAAGAAAAAAGGAGAGTGCATTCATTATGAGAAAGCAGACTAAATTAGTTGCAGTTCTTTCTGCAGCAGCTTTACTCGCTGTAGGCGCTTCCATGACATCTTTCGCAGGTTGGGAGAAGGATGAGGATGGTATCTGGCACTACTATGACAGCGATGATGAGATGGTAACAGACGAGTGGAGAAAGGACGGCTCCAAGTGGTTCTATCTCGATGAGGATGGAAACATGCTGACAGATTCCTGGGTAGACGATGAGTACTACGTAGGTTCTGACGGTGCTATGTTAAAGAATGCCTGGATCAAGACAACAGCTGACGAGGATGTGTCTGATCCGGAGGATGACGGTGATCACTGGTACTACTTCAACTCTAATGGTAAGAAGGTAGAAGAGGATTCCAAGAAGATCAACGGCAAGACCTACTACTTCAACGAAGATGGCGAGATGAGATACGGCTGGTATGAAGATGGAGAAGACGTATTCTATCTTGGCGGTGAGGACGAAGGCTGGAGAGCTGAGAGCCAGTGGTTATGGCTTGCATTACCGGATGAGGACGAGGTAGACAGAAACGGCATTGGCTTTGATTCTGACGACTGTGATATCTGTGATGAGGAAGGCTGGTACTACTTCGGTTCTAACGGTAAGATGTATCAGGATTCCAAAAAGAAGAAAGTAAACGGAAAGTACTACTTCTTCAATGAGCACGGCCAGATGGTATACGAGTGGATCAACAACCAGAAGTATGCTGTAAACAAGAACACAACACCTTCCGGTGCTGAGCCGGCAGGAAGTGCATCTGCAAGCAACGCATTAGACGGCGGTGTTGAGGATGCAGGAGCAGGATATATCTGGAATATGCAGTACTCCAACGTAGTAGAGGATGGTTCCAGAGCAAACGGCTGGTATGAGATCGATGGTTCTGAGGATACAGGTACAGACGGAGATACAGACTGGTACTACTTCGATGATGGAGAGCCGGAGAGAGCAGATTCCACAAGAGATCTGTTAGATATTGCAGATGGAGATGGAGCTCCTGTTTACAGAGCAAAGATCAAAATTAACGGAAAATATTTCTGCTTCAATGAGATGGGACAGATGCAGACAGGACTTCAGTACATTCCAAAGGACAAGGCTTTCTACTACTTTGATGACAACGGCTATATGCAGACAGGTAAAGAGAGCAATGTAGAGGATGACGATGACTCCTTCAATTACTACTTTATCACCAAGAATGGCAAGAACGGCCAGGGACAGAAGGGTGAGAAGGATGGTTACTTATACTTCGAAGGAAAACGCGTTGAGGCAGATGACGACTACAGAGTTGTTTACTACGAAGGTGCTTACTATCTTGTAAATAATAAGGGCAAAATCCAGGACTCCAAGTCTAAGAAATATGATGTGGAGAATGGAAACGGTCTTACAGATGTACAGTTCACCTTCAGTGGAAATAAGATTACCAGCATTGTAGAAATTGATGGAGAAAAGGCTACAGATGAGGATTGGGCTGACTTAAGAGAAGCAGCAACTATATGATGGATACTTCACCTATGATGTTGAAAAAGAAGGAAACGGAGACGATGCAGATACTCCAGGAACTGGTCTTAAATGGTATACATCAGACGAGGCTCCAAGCTGGATCGACTAATATCACAGCAGGTTTTCTTGTAATCTGTTAATTAATTAAAAAGGGTGCTGGCAGACAGAGCACTAGTATCTTCTGCCAGCACCTTTTTATTTTTGAAGTTTATTTTCTATGTTTCAGTATATTTTATTTTTCTATCAGAGATATTCTTCTATTCCCCACATTTTAATCAGCAGGACGCTTTTAAAGTTCAAAGAGTACGGCAGTCTCACCTTGATGTAAAATGTAACTTTTACCCATCTGTTCTAAAATAACATAAGATCATTCCGGCTATCGTGAAACAGAAATATTATCCAAATATAGGTTATATACAACATGTTCGATTCGTTATTTAATGGATAGGGAAAGGGTGAGAAAAATGATAACATATGATAAGCTGTGGGTAACCATGAAAGAAAAACAGATGAGCCAGTACCGTCTAATCAGATACTACGGCTTCAGCGCCGGCCAGATTGGGCGTCTGAAAAAGAATATGTATGTGTCGACCCATACACTGGAAGTTCTCTGCCAAATTTTAAACTGCAGGATTGAGGATATCGTAGAGTACATACCAGATGAGAAGTAACAACAGATAATTGCAGGCCAGGACAGAAGGAGTGCTAGCTGGCCAAAATAACTCAAACGCTATCGTCTTATGAAGGTCATACGGCTCTTCTGCCGTACAAAAAAGGATATAAGACAGCAATGCCGCTTTCAGCCTGTCTGGAGGCGGTATTCTTTTCCATTCACAGAAGAAGCTCCCTTCTGCTTTGTCTGAATTCTTCCTCCTGCAATATATGTCATTTTCTTTTCTTGAACAATTCTCGGGACTGGCAAAACGTATGGAAAAACTCGTCAGCTGCCATAATCTCTTCCCTTTTTCTGGAAGCTCAGATACATGTTCAAATACTGTGTGTGCCTTATCTGAATTCCTCGTCTCAAATTCAAGTCGAAAAATTGTACGCCTTTTGAGCGCTTTAACGGGGGATTAGAACGTCTTACCACGTCTTTGAGGAAGAAAACCAGGTTATCCATATTAAATTCGTTAAAATGGCAAATAGAACTCTCTGCCAGATATCTGTACTTTTGGTCCTCAGAGAGTTATATTCGCTTCCGGCTGCAGAAAAGAGCATAAAAAGAAATCTACAGATGTAAAAGGTTCTGATGCTTAGAAATCTCCTTAAGAGTGAATAAGTTTATGTCTGTCTTGCTTGATACAGGTTTAAACACAGCCGTTACAAACCTGGTCTATGTCAGCCTTTTTAGGACCGGTCTGGCTGCACAGCTCCTTATCACTGCACACAGATAGTGATCTTCCATGTTAAACGTCTGATTTGCCGGTTTTTCCTGCCTCTCTTTCCGGCTTCTGCAATCCATACCATCATTTTGTTGTTACTTCCCATTATTTTCCTGTGATCATGCACTGTCTCATCCACCAATGAGGCTGCCGGTGAAGCCCCTTGGGCTCAGTCATACCTTTTTGCACCTGCGCTTCACGATGTAAGGCTTTGAAAGTTCCTATAAAGTTTGTAGATACTGCACTTAAGCAGCCTTTCTCCATGAATTACAGGATGTTCCGCCATACGCAAAGATGCCGCCTCCGGTCACGCTGAAGACGGCATTACTGCTTCCATATTCAGTTTTGTGAGACAGAAAGAACCAGATAGCCTCCGAAGGGCGATAGATGTTTTAGTTATTTCGGCCAGCCAGCGGTTTTTCTGTCCAGGTCTGCGGGTTATCTCCTGTTACTCTTCATCCGGAATATACTCTACGATATCCTCGATTCTGCAGTTCAAGATTTGGCAGAGGACTTCCAGCGTATGGGTCGACACATACATATTCTTTTTCAGACGTCCAATCTGGCCGGCGCTGAAGCCATAGTATCGAATTAAACGATACTGAGTCATCTGCTTTTCCTTCATGGTCTTCCACAGCTTATCATATGTTATCATCTTTTTCACCCTTTCCCTATCAATTAAATAACGAATCAAACAGGCTGTATATAACCGAAATTTGGATACTATTTTTAATTATGAGAATTTTTGTAAAAAATATACAATATATAAGAAGCTGTTCTGCCAATAAATTGTGCAAATTAACAACAAAACCGTAAAACTGTTAAGCGCAAAACAAACTCTTGGTGAGAAGTGATTTCGGAGATCTATTTTCAGTGGCATATATGTACAGAGAAGTATAAGACGGCTGGATAAAAACTTCTTCTGATAAAGAGCCAAAAAAGGAGGTTCCCCTCCCGCGGAGTAATCCGCTGGAAGAGAAACCTCCCCAAAGTCAAATAATCTGAACGGAGATTATTGATTATTTGTTGTTAAGACCACGCCATCCTACGATAACCTTTCCGTCAGCTGCTACAGTGTATGTATACTGATCGTCATCATATAACTGGATGAACGGAATGGATACAAGAGAATCCTCGCTTGGATCGTATCCCTGATCCTTCATGATCTTCTCAGCCTCAGCAACTAACTCATCAGCTGTATAGGACTCTCCGCCTGGTACAGAGATGGATTTAACCTTCTTGCCAGTGAATGTTACGTTAACATCCTCTGTCTCAATACCCTCGTTCTCAATGTCGTACTTCTTGCTGTCGCTCTTTGTAGACTGAACTTTACCCTTGCTATTTACCAGGTAAATGTCGCCGTTTAAGTAGTACAGTCTGTAGTCGTCGTCAGCCTCAAGTCTCTTACCGTTGAAGTACAGGTAGTTGTCCTTCTCGCCTGTGTAACCCTGGCCGTTCTTGCCGTTCTTTGTGTTGAAGTAGAAGTCGTATGTATCGTCATCGCACTCTACGTCAGAAATCTTGCCGTCCTGCATATAGCCATTGTCATCGAAGTAGTAGAAACCGTTGTCATCAGCGATGTACTGAAGACCTGTCTGCATCTGGCCTTTCTCGTTGAATGCGAAGTACTTCTTTCCCTTGGAGCTGTCTACTTTGATCTTAGCTACGTAAACCGGCTCGCCGTCTCCATCGTATGTAGCGAGATCCTTCTCAGTTGCATCAGCATGCTCAGCCTCGCCTTTATCAAAGTAATACCAGTCTGTATCGCTGTCTGTTCCAACGTCCTCGGAACCGTCGATCTCATACCAGCCGTCGCCTCTCCAGCCTTCCTCTACGATATTGTAGTAGTACATATCCTCGATCGTTGCGCTTCCTGCTGTAGCGATACCATCAAGCTGTGCGTTGGAAGGTGTTCCGGTTACCTTTGTTGGTGTGTTGTTGATCCACTCGTAAAGCATCTGGCCATGCTCGTTGAACATGTAGTAACGGCCATTTACTTTCTTCTTTCCTGTATCCTTGTACATCTTGCCGTTGGATCCGAACCAGTACCAGCCCTCATCATCACAGTCGTCCTCGTCTGCGCAGTCAAGGATCTGCTCATCGTCGTTATCCTCATCAGCATCGCCTGGCTTCTCCAGCCATAACCACTGATTCTCAGCTCTCCAGCCTTCGTCCTCGCCGCCTAAGTAGTAAACGTCGCCGTTCTCCTCATGCCAGCCGTCGAGCATCTGGCCGTCTTCATCAAAGTAGTAGGTCTTGCCGTTGATCTTCTTGGAATCATCAGTAACCTTCTTACCCTTGCTGTCGAAGTAGTACCAGTGATCGCCATCCTCGTCCGGATCAGAGATATCCTCATCTGGAGTTGTCTTGATCCAGGCATTCTTTAACATAGC
>JAHZAR010000085.1:0-970 GCA_019423835.1 Clostridiales bacterium
CGCCTGCCGACTCTCCCATCACACCTATACGATCTGGATCAATGCAAAAACGTTCTGCATGTGCGCGCAAATATCTAATTCCTGCCTTTACATCCTGCAACGGTGCCGGATACTTTGCCTCGTTGCTTGTGCGATATTCTACCGATGCAACAACAAATCCCTGCTGTGCAAGGTTAGACAAATAAGCCAAATGCGCAGAACGATCCATCTGAATCCATGCTCCTCCGCAGATCCACACAACACATGGATACTTTTTACCAGCATCCTTTGGATAGATGAGATCCATCTTTAAATCTCTCATCGTGTTTCCAAACCAGGCATCCACTTGTGTGAATGTGATTCCTGTTACTACACAAAACTGCGGCTGCCTTTCTTTTACCTGAATTTTTCTTCTCATTGTCATTTTCTCCTCTCTAAAGTCACAAATTTTATCAAGCATTCCGTTTCACAGTTCAGTACAATATCATCATACATGTTTTTTTTATTATGTGCAAGCATATTACAAACTCAAGAAAATACTTTTTATCCTTTTCGAAAAATAAAAACTTATAAATATCAGCATTTCTTCTGATTTTTTGCAACAAAAAAACCTGAGGAGCATCATCTGCTTCTCAGGTATAAAATCGTGAGACACGCGGGATTCGAACCCGCGACACCTTGATTAAAAGTCAAGTGCTCTACCGACTGAGCTAGTATCCCATCCTGGGCTAGTTGGATTCGAACCAACGTAATGCAGGAGTCAAAGTCCTGTGCCTTACCGCTTGGCGATAGCCCAACGTCGCAGGGACTTAACCTGCAAGGGTGGATATAGGGATTCGAACCCTAGGCCTCCAGAGCCACAATCTGGCGCGCTAACCAACTGCGCTATACCCACCATAAAATGAATCCGAAGGGAGTCAATCCTTTCGGATTCGACGAGCCTGAAGGGATTCGAACCCCCGACCCACGGCTTAGAAGGCCGTTGCTCTAT
>JAHZAR010000085.1:992-11153 GCA_019423835.1 Clostridiales bacterium
GTGACAGGATTCGAACCTGCGACTTCCTGGTCCCAAACCAGGCGCTCTAGCCAAACTGAGCCACACCCCGTCATCCGGTATGGATGCTTTCTTATTATGGAAGCTTTCTCTCAGAAGTTTTTTTCTGAACCGCTTCGTTTCAAGCAAGGATTATTATATACTATGGCAACCCCAATGTCAACATTTTTTGCAGGTTTTTGCGTCTAATTTTAACCCATATTTTTCCAGTTTTATCTGAAAATTGTAGATTCAATTTTTAATATATCCATTGTTTTCATGTTATACACGACTATTTTTCCAAATTATTCATTTTTATTTTTATACCCATTTTTTGTCAGTTTCAACCTTTTTGTCGAAAGAACCCATCTGTCTCGCAGAAGATCCGGCAGCATTTTCCGTGAACAGAATAAGAGAGAGAAGCCGTGCGCTGTCCCCCTCCTCTGTCTCATTTTCTGTCTGACAGGTCTTATTTCCCCTCTTTTTATTCTTACCGCATAGTTTTATTCTTTCTCCGCATGTCCTACAGAAAGCAGTGCCGGAAGGAAGCCTTTCCTGAACCGTCCACCTCCATAATCATATAGCTGGGCCTTCTCCCGTCCTGGCGCGGGAAGGACAGGCTGCCTGGATTCAGAAGTATGATACCCTTTCTGTTATCCAGAAAGGGCTTGTGCGTATGTCCGAACATCGCAATATCCACCCCTCTGGAACGAGCTTCCTCCTCCAGACGCTCCGGCCCCACTGACACGCTGTAGAAATGACCGTGTGTGAGAAACGCCCGATACGGCCCTATGGAAATTTCCTTTTCCCGGTCAAGGCAGGAAAAGAAGTCATTATTTCCAAGAACCATGTGTACCTCACAGTTCTGATTCTGCTCCAGACACCAGGATGTAATCAGCTCCTCGCTGCCCTCGGCGTCTCCCAGATGAATCAGCATGTCAAACGGAGCAGTCTGTTCTATCACCTCCTGCAGATTTCCGTTTCGGCGATGCGTATCGCTCACAATTAAAACTTTCATTATTCCATTCCCCCAAGCGCCTCTTTCAGTTTTTCCTTCATCAGCTCCAGTGCCTTCCCTCTGTGGCTGATCTTGTTTTTTTCTTCTATGTCCAGCTCTGCGGAGGTTTTCCGGTACTCCGGCAGATACAGAATCGGGTCATAGCCGAATCCGCCGCTGCCGGCAGGCTCATGGGCAATTACTCCCTCCATGCATGCCTCTGTGAGAATTTCCCTTCCATCCGGCAGCACAGCTGCGATGGCACAGGCAAAACGTGCACTTCTCTCCTCCTCCTTGGCTCCCTGGAGACGTTCAATCAGAACACGGTTTTTCTCCGAATAGGGGGCATCTGCCATATATCTGGCAGAATAAACACCAGGCTCTCCGTTCAGATAATCGATAACAAGACCGGAGTCATCCGCAAGGACCAGCCCTCCTGTTGTCTCCCACACTGCCCTGGCCTTGATCACTGCATTTTCCGCAAAGGTCTCTCCGTTCTCCTCAATGTCACCGTGAAATCCAGCCTCGGCCATGGAGATGACCTCCATCCCCAAATCTCCCAGGATCAGGCGGATTTCCCTCAGCTTTCCCTGATTGGATGTTGCAAAAATAAGTTTTTCTGCCATATTTTTCCTCCTGTACTTCGCTCCATGTACTTTTGCAGCTTTCCTGCTGCCTTTATTATTCTTCTTTCTGCTATTATTGGCTGCCTATATTTTCCCGTTTTTGTTTTGCCGCCTTTTTGCCTCTCTTCTTCTGTTTTTCTGTCTGGTTTCTCCTCTTACTGCCCGCTGACAGTTCTGGTGTAGGCCTTCAGGCAAACATTGCAGCTCTGCTCTGTTTCCACCCGGTCCCAGGCAGTCCCGCGAAGGCTGATATAGCCTTCCCCGTCGCTTAAATCCACCTTTGTCGGCTTGTCAGGCGCATTGTACTCAATGGCAACGGGATGAACAGAGCCGGGCGTGCGGATGCTCACAATCACCGCGTACCGCTCTCCCTTTTTCAGATCCACCGGGTGTTCAAAGTCAATGGTATAAAAGCCGGCATGTTTCAGCCTGCCCCTGGCCACAGACTTCCTCCGCCCAAAATCAGCGCTTCCAGAGGCGTCATTGACCACATAGATCTCATACTGGGTATCCTGATCGGTAGCATAAAAGCCGGCGGCACACAGCTTTTCCTCCTCCCTGGCCTCATAGATGTTGGCAAAAAAGGCCTCCTCTTTCCCGTATCCCAGCTGTCCCACCCAGCCGCACAGATCGGTCTGGTAAATGTTATCGTAATTGTCCGCCGTGTCCACGCGGCTGTAGAGGATGTTGTGGATTCCGATATTGGAATCATAGTAGGACACATAAAAGTATCCCTCATCACCGAAGGCTCCGCCCCAGCTGTTGGCACAGATGAAAGCACCGTCCCCTTCCGGTGGAACCGGAAAGTTTTCTTTCGGATATCGATCATCCCAGCCAATAATTACGATATCGTGGTTGGGTTTTCTGCTTCCCGTATAACAGTAAGCTCCCTCTTCCTTATTATAATACTCTGAGTTTTCCTCCCCGTCAGCCATGGAGGTATAGAGGGAGCTCTGTACTCCGCCTGTGAAATAGACTGCCCGCTTGATTGCCTCATAATCCTTCTTTGGCAGAACCTGTATCTCCTGAACATGGCGCACCGGGGAGAGACCGGACGGCGACCAGCTGTCCCCGTAAGGATCATCCCGTTCCAGCACCGGTCCCTGCCAGGCCAGGAGATAGGCCATGGACATAGTGTATTCTCCGCCGTCATTCTGATTCATGTGAAAGCTGTTTCTGATGGACATGTGATCCTCTGAGAAATCGAAAGAATTTTCCGGCAGAAGCCGGCTTTCCAGAGCCATCAGTGAGGCGAAGGCCCAGCAGGTTCCGAGACTTCCCTGGTTTTTTACTGCCGGGGCCCTGCCTTTCAGTCTGTAATCATACACCTCCGGGAGCTCATCAAGCTCCGGCCTCCGTCCGGTGAAAGAAAGCGTATTTTCATCGGGCTCCCAACTCATCTCATAGGAGAATGCCTCCGAAACCGCCTGGGCAGAAACCCACAGTTCTCCCCCCTCTTTTGTGATGGCATCGGGCAGGGGTACTTCCCTTCTCCTGTCCTTTTCTGTTTCCTCAGAGCCTCTGCCTGACAGGCCGCTGTCCTCCGCTTCGTCTTCCGTCACTGTCATCCGCTTTTCTCCCATGATAATTTCCGCCCTGACCGTATGCTTTTCCAGAATCAGGGAGGTCTGGTCATATATGTGGGCAGTACAGGAAAAGACCTCTGTAAGCTCTGACACAGGGATAAGAAAGCTGCCGGTGGCTGTCATGACGGCAGCGTGTGACATCTTTTTTTCTTCACCGTCCACAGCAATCCGGATTCCTTTTTTGTTTGCCTCCTCAGACACCATTTCGTACCATTCTGCCGGATAGCTTCCTGCAGTTTCCCCCCTTCTCACATCCTCTACAGACGAGAAGTCACTGAAATTCAGCGCAGAAAAGGCTGCAAAAATCACCGCCAGCAACAGTACAAACTGTCTACTCCTCAATCTTCTCTCCCGCCTTCCGCCTCGGCGGCTTCGGCCCCAGGAACTGGTAGAAATACGTTTTCATCATGCCATTGTAAATCTTCCTGTTTTTGTCCGCCTTCCTTCCAATATACTTTTCTGTATTTTCATAGGAAGTGATCAGGTACATAGACCAGGAATCCAGCGCTCTGAACCTCTCACCAATCTGGCGATACAGTTCCGGCAGATTCTTTTTCTCCTCAATTCTTTCACCGTAGGGTGGGTTGGAGATGATAAAGCCATATTTTTTCGGATGGCTCAGCTCTGAAACAGGACGCTGCTGAAAGTGAATCAGATGGTCCACTCCGGCCCGCTTTGCATTCTCCCTGGCAGCCCGGACAATGTCCCCATCCACATCGTAGCCCTGGATATCCACCTCCACGCTGTCATTAAGCAGCTCTGACGCCTCGTCGACAGCATGGTACCAGTGCTTCCTGGGAACCAGATTGCTCCAGCTCTCAGCCAGGAAGGAACGGTTCATCCCCGGGGCCATATTGGCCGCAATCATGGCCGCCTCAATGGGAAAGGTTCCGCTCCCGCAGAAGGGATCGACTAGGATCCTGTCCTTTTTCCATGGAGTCAGAAGGATCAGGGCGGCAGCCAGTGTCTCTGTGATGGGCGCCTTGCTGGTCAGCGTCCGGTAGCCTCTCTTGTGAAGGGAGTCACCGCTGGTGTCGATGCCGACTGTCACCTGATCTTTAAACAGGAATACCCGAAGAGGGTACTGGCTCCCTGTCTCAGGCAGAAGCTGCTGTCCCAGATCGTACTCTTCCTGAAGCCTCCTCACAATGGCCTTCTTCATAATCTTCTGAATATCTGAAGGGCTGAACAGTCTGCTTTTGATGGAAGACGCCTTGGCCACCCAGCACTTGCCGTCCCTTGGTATGTACCGCTCCCACGGAAGCGCTCTCGTCTTTTCAAACAGCTCATCAAAGGTCACTGCCGTAAAGCTGCCCACCTTCAAAAGCACTCTCTCTGCTGTCCTGAGAAATACATTCGCCCTGGCGATGGCCTCCGCATCCCCCTCAAAGGTTACGCGGCCATCTTCCACCAGGGTGATCTCATAGCCTAAATCGGTGATCTCTTTTTTAAGAACTGCCTCCAGGCCAAAATGGCAGGGGGCAATCAGTTCAAATCGCTCCAAAACTATTTCCTCTTATCTTTCTTATTTCAATACTTTCTTATGGTTTATCCGCAACTCTTATTCTAATTTAAGCACTTTCTCCTGTCAATGCACTTTTCCTCCGGGATCGAAAGGCTCTTCCGAAAATCCCGTACAGACCAGATTGTGTCCCCGATAGTAGGCAAGGCCGTTGGCCACATCGAATACCTGATAGCCCATCCGGGAAAAACGGATGCTCGCTTTCAGACTCTCGCTTCCTCTGGCGCAGTAAAACAGTACAGGGCGGTCGCATGGAATCTCCTGAGGATTCTCAAGAAGGCCCTCCAGCTGCCGGTTTATGGCTCCTCTGATATGTGAACGTCGGTAATCGGCGGGACTTCTCAGATCGACAATCGTGCCCGGAAAGCCCCGGTCGAGAAACATATCAAGCCGCCTGACCGGTATCATCTGATACATTGCCGTTTCTCCATGTCCTCTTTACCCTATTATATTCATAGCCTGTACCCTGTGTTCCTCCAACTATGGCGGCCGTCCCGGCAGTGAAAAGGCCGTCCCGCAAAGGCCTTGCTTTCGTAAGCACTCTTTGCGGGACGGCCTTCGCCGTTTATCCGTCGTGTCCGATTGATGCCGTATTTTTCTTTTCAGCAGTATTTTCCCTCAGCTTTTGGTATTTTTCTCATTTTCTCAAACCGCTGGAGTACATTACCTGCATCTGCCCGGCTCCCTGGCGGGATATCTGCTTCGCACCTTTGCAGGCTGCAGACCATCTGTGGCGGGAAGCAGGATTTCCGCTGCTAGTAGTTATTACGGCTGCTGTTGTCACAGTCATTAGAGCTGTTTCTGCTGTTCTTTGAAGAATCTCTGTAGCTGTCCCTGTAATTATCCTTGCTGGAATTCTGGGATCTGTTCTGGCTGTTATTCTGTGACTTATTCTGGCTGCTGTTCTGAGAACTGTTTCTGCAGTCATCTGCATTGTAGCTGTTTCTGTTTGCCATGTTCATTACCTCCTAACTTTAATGACTACACAGACAGTATGGCTTTTGAAACGCTCCTTTATGCAGAAAAAACTTCCATTTTTTTCCTGAAGCACACAAAACAGCGGCCCGGATCCGTTTTGTTTCCGTCGGGCCGCTGCCTTTGCATTACCTCAGATTCCAATGAGATTATCCGAGAACATTCACAATTTTCACCGGATTTCTGTACGTCCATGGCGAGATCTTGATGCCTGTCTTTTCTGTGGATGCATGAACGATCTGACCGTCCCCAATGTACAGGCCCACATGGTTGATCCGGCTGCCGCTTGCATAAAATACCAGATCGCCCGGCTGCATCTGCTCTGCGCTCACCGGAGTTCCCTGCGTCGCCTGGGAACGGGAGGAACGGTTCATATCAACGCCTCCTGCATGCTCCAGCACATAGCTGGTAAAGCCAGAGCAGTCCGTTCCTGTGTTCGGATCCGAACCTCCGTACACATACGGATTTCCAAGGAAGGTAAGAGCGTAGTCCACCACATCCTGTCTGATGTCCGACTCCTCCTCCACAGCCTGTCCGTCTTCGCTGAGCACTGCGGATTTGCCGTCTGCCAGAAGGTAACCTTCCATTCCGTCCTCAGAACAGATTTTTACCCAACCGTCATCGGTCTCCTCAACTACGTCGTATGTATCGCCCCGGACTGCCTGTCCAACTACCACGGAATTCTGACTCTTTTCGGAATACAGGGAAAGCTCCTGGGCTTCCACTGTCACCACCGCAGAATCCTCATCTGCAGTACCCGCCTGTGCCTCATCAGCTCTGGCTGCAGCCGGATTCGCCAGACACACAGCAGTACAAACGCACAACATTCCTAACAGCTTAAATCCTTTACTTTTAATCATCCCGAAACTCCTGACATCTGTATTCGGCCGCAGCCGTGACTTTTCTTCTACACCGTTTTATCTTCTGATAGTTCCGTTCTCGTTCTCTTGTATTTTCAAAAGTTGTTAACTTTTTCTTTCTAATTATTACATAATTGTTAAATATGTTACGGTGTTATTATATTTACTTTTTTTACTGCTGTCAAGAAAATCGGGACGGTTTATATTTATTTAATAATTTACCCCTTATCCCTTTGCGGCCCCTCCCATCATTCCGCTTACCAGGAAGCGCCTGAACAGAAGCGCCAGGACAGCAGGAGGGATAATGGCAATCAGTCCTCCCGCCGCAGTCAGACCGTACTGAATGGAATCCTTCGTCATAAATTCACTGGTAACGATAGCAACCGGCTTAGTCTCCAGAGAAGATGCCAGGATCAGAGGAATCTGAAACTGGTTCCATGCGCTCAGAAACATAATCAGCGAACAGGCCAGAATCACAGGCCCGGATATGGGAAGCACAATCCGGAAAAATGTCCCCATATTTCCGCAGCCATCCACTCTGGCTGCCTCCAGGATTTCCCTGGGTATGGTGGAGAAATAATTGCACATCAGCCAGGTGCTCATGGGCAGAAAAGAGCTCACATATACCAGGGCCAGCCAGAACTGGCGATCTAACAGGTCATGCTCCACAAAAATCCGAAACAGAGGAATGATGGTTGCAAAGACAGGAATCACCATCGTGATCAGGAGAGCGTTTTTAAACCATTTCCTCCCCGGAAAATCCATCTTGGTGAGAGTGTAGGCTGTGATCAGCGCCAGCGGCACTCCGATGACCAGCGTTATGGCGGCGGCTGTCAGGGAATTTTTAAGCCCTCTGAACAGGCGGACACTGTGGCTTGTGGTCATACTGAGCAGGTTTTCGTAATTGCTCCAGACGACAGTTCCAGGCAGCATTTTTTCTGTATTGGTAAACATCTCATACTCCGGTGTGACGGAGACAATAAACGCCCAGACGAACGGCCCCAGCGTCAAAAGCAGAAGAGCTGCCGCTGCCGCCCAGTAATACCAGGGCTGCCTCTTCACCAGACGCCCCTTTTGTAATTGTCCTTTCACCTTAACCCTCCTCTCCCCACGGGCTGTCTGAGCCGGCACGGGCTGCTTTCTTTCTCCGCTTTTCATCCTCTCTGTCCCTTTCCTGCTCCTCCTGGTTCATGCTTCTGAGATAGAAAAAGCCCAGCACAGCAGCCAGAAGCATAATCAGATAGGTGTAGGCGCTTCCTCTTCCATAGTTCAGGAAGGAAAACGTAGTCAGATAATTCTGAATCAGAAGGTTTTTCCCCAGATCACTGTAGCCGGACAGAGCCACAATCTCATCAAACAGATTGACAGCCGTGACAGAGGCGGAAGTCAGCCCGATAAGCACAAAGGGCCTGGAGAGCGGAAGCGTAATGTGAAAAAAAGATTCCGCCCGGCCGCAGCCGTCCAGCTTTGCTGCCTCGTAAAGTTCCTCCGGAATGGTTCTCAGCCCCGAAAGGCAGACAATGGCGCAGAAGGGAATGCTCCTCCACGCAGCCACAATTCCCGCCACGGTCAGGAGCAGCCAACGGTCAGCCAGCCACTCGATAGGGGCATCTGTAAGGCCCAGCATCAGGAGGAGCTTATTCATAAATCCGTAGCCGGAGTGAAACACAAACCTCCAGATAATTCCGTTTACAATAGGAGGCATGGCCCAGGGAAGGATAGCTGCAGCTGTCAGGAGGCCTGAAATCCTGGTGTCCGCGTTCAGAACCAGGGACACCAGAAGTCCGAAGACGGTCGTAAGACCGGCTACCAGAACGAGCAGATAAGCCGTGTTCTGGAACACATACCAGAACTCCTGGGACTTTAATATCTCAATGTAATTTTCCGCGCCTATAAAATGGGTATTCTGGGGAGCTGTCAGCTTCATCTCCTTCAGACTGTAGGTAAAGGTCACAGTCACCGGATAAAACACCAGCATGATCATCAAAAGCGCAGCCGGAAGCAGCAGCGCGTAGGGCAGAAGAGCGCCTGACTTCTTTTTCCTCATTCTGTTTTCTCCTTCACTCAAAAGAGGATGCCGTAAAAGTCTCCCTGAAAGACTCTCACAGCATCCCCTCTTTTTCTGTACCGGTATCTTGAAATCAGTTTCTCAGGTATCCGGCAACGCCGTTTTGCCGTACCTCTCCATTATACTCCTGATTCTCTTATTTTGCCAGCTCATTTACCTTTTCATTCATGGCTGCAAACGCCTCCTCAGGTGTCTGCTCTCCCATCACCATGCGGTTGATGTTGTTAAAGATAGTATTGCTCATCTCTGCATAGTAGTCCGGCACACCGTTAGGGAACGGGGACTTGATCAGCTTGGCCATATCAAGCATTGCACCAGGGTTCGTGATGGTTCCGTCCTCAATCAGAGCTTCCAGCACGCTGTTTCTGGTCGGAATAGAACCGTTGGCCGTATAGAGAGCCTTCTGTGTCTCCGGTGAGCTGTACCATTTTACAAACTCCATGGCTGCTTCCTTGTTCTCAGAGAAGCTGGAAACACCGATGGCCTCCGGAAGAGGCATTGTCTGGGCTGCCGTTCCATCCTTTCCAGGAAGCATAATCGGAATGACGTCTCCTACCACGCTGCATTCATTAGGATCCGAGGAGAAGCGCACAAACTTTGTGGGACCTACCATGAAGCTGGCCTCACCGGATGTGATCTTTCTGTAGACATCCATTCCTGTGGCTGTCTTGATGGCCGGATCCGTGTAGCCCTCCTGAACCATCTGGTTTTCAAAGGTGAGAGCGTCTAATACAGACTCCTCATTCAGGGTATCGTCATCGTTAAACACAACTCCGTTTCTCGCAAATGCCATCCACATCATAGAGGTAGTCGCAGACTCGTCGGCATTCATCGGCATTGCATAGGGGTACTCGGCAATTCCCTGCTCCTTGATGGCTTTCATTGCCTCGTAAACCTCATCCCATGTCTCAGGTGCCTTGTCAATGCCGGCCTGTGCGAAATGCTCCTTATTATAGTAGGCAATCCGGTAGTCGTTGGCATAGGGAACAGCCAGGATCTGTCCGTCAATCATGAAGGTTCCCATGGACGGCATATCAGCCATATCCTCCTCACTCATCTCGATCGGCTCTAACCAGCCTGCACTGTTCATCTCTCCAACCCAGGACCAGTCCACCTCAATAACGTCGGCTGCCGCCTTGCCTCCTACGGCTGCAATGGATACCTTATCCCGGATGTCATCCCAGCTCACCTCATTCATCACTACGCTGATTCCCGTTTCCTCCGTAAACTGGGAGAGCAGCTCTTCTCCCGGATTTCCCCAGTCCGGAACCATAACGGTGATCTCTGTTCCCGCCAGATCGGTTTTTCCCTCTGCATTCTCAGAGGCCTGTGCATCTGTCTCTGCCTGTGTCTGAGCTGCTGTTTCTGTAGTTTCTTTTGCGGTGTCAGTGCTTCCTGAACAGCCGGTCACCGCCGCTGCCAGCACTGCTGCCGCCATTGCGCCTGCGAATTTCTTTTTCATAATACTTCTCCTTTATCTGTTTCTCCAGTTTCCTTTATCTCCTGGCAAGCACAGAAAACAGGCTTTCT
>JAHZAR010000086.1 GCA_019423835.1 Clostridiales bacterium
AATCAGATGAGCAGTACGATATTGACGATATTATCCTGAGTGAGTATGGCACAACCGTAGTAGGCCTGGAGATGATGCGTTCCGTCAACGAGGAGAATGCTGAGGAGACAAGGAAGATTCAGATTGTGAAATCTGCTATCAGCACCTTATCCTTCTCTGAGCTTGAGGCAATCACACATATTTTCGATGAACTGGAAGGCAACGAGGGGATTCTGGTTGCCAGCAAGATTGCAGACAGAGTGGGAATTACAAGATCCGTAATTGTAAACGCACTGCGCAAGTTTGAGAGCGCCGGCGTTATTGAGTCTCGTTCTTCCGGAATGAAGGGAACCTACATCAAGGTGCTTAACGATGTTGTATTTGATGAGCTGAAAGCCCTGAAGGCTGAGAACAAGTAAAACCAGTTATTCATCAGTATTTGTTTTTTGAAAACCAGTTTCAGTATAAAGGCCCCGGATGGAGGCCGGACAATTTGCCGGCCGGATGCATCAGGGGCCTTTATCTGTTCTGAAACCTGGCCGCAGCCTGGAAAGAATCCGCACAGAGTATCAGGAAAGCTACTCTACAGTCACGGATTTTGCCAGATTTCTGGGCTTATCTACATCAAGGCCTCTGCCGAGAGATACATAGTAGGCAAAGAGCTGCAGAGGGATGATCGCCAGAGAGTTGGTGAAATAGCGGTTCGTGTTTGGAATATGGATGGTATAGTCGGCAACCTGATCAATCGCAGTATTATCCTCATTGGCCAGGGCCATGACAAAAGCTCCTCTTGTCTTGACCTCCACGATATTGCTGGCTGTCTTGGGATAGAGATGCGCCTGGGTCGCTAGGGCAACCACCAGGGTGCCGTCCTCAATCAGGGAGATGGTTCCGTGCTTCAGCTCCCCGGCGGCATAGGCCTCGGAGTGAATGTAGGAGATCTCCTTTAATTTCAGTGATCCCTCCAGTGAAATGGCATAGTCGATTCCGCGGCCGATAAAGAAGATATGGTCTGCGGCCAGGTAGCGGTTGGCAAAGCGCTGAACCAGCTCTCTGTCCTTCAGAATCTCCTCCATCTGTTCCGGCAGCTTCAGGAGAGCATCAATGTAATCTGTGTATGCTTCGGAGGAGATGGTCTTTCTGACCTCGGCAAAGCGGAGAGCCAGGAGGTAAAAGGCGGCGAGCTGGGCGCTGTAGGCCTTGGTGGTTGCAACGGAGATTTCCGGGCCTGCCCAGGTGTACATGACATTGTCTGCCTCTCTGGCAATGGAGCTGCCTACCACATTGACAATTCCCAGGACGCGCTGCCCGTTTTCACGGGCCTCCCGGAGGGCGGCCAGAGAGTCGGCAGTTTCGCCGGACTGGCTTACAATGATAACAAGAGTTCCCTCCTCGAAGATGGGGTTGCGGTAGCGGAACTCAGAGGCCAGATCTACCTCTACCGGGATGCGGGAAATTCCCTCAAATACGTATTTGGCCGTGACGCCTGTGTGGTAGGCGGAGCCGCAGGCCACAATCATAATTTTCCGGATGCGGGCGATTTCTTCGTCTGTCATGCCAAGTTCCTCAATGACCACTCTGCCGTCACGGATGCGGGGAGTCAGGGTATCGCGGACTGCCTTTGGCTGCTCATAGATTTCCTTCAGCATAAAATGCTCATAGCCGCCCTTTTCGGCTGCATCGATATCCCACTCAATCGTCACAGGATCCTTGGAGAGCTCCTCCTCATCCATGTTGAAAAAGCGGATGTTCTCTCTGGAGAGAACAGCGATCTCCTCATTTTCCATATAGTAGACGCTTCTGGTGTACTGAAGGATAGCCGGAACGTCGGAGGCGATGAAATTCCCCTCTTCACTGCCTCCCACAATCAGGGGGCTGTCTTTTCTGGCAGCAAAGATCTGTTCCGGAAAATCCCTGAACAGAATGCCCAGAGCATAGGAACCCTCCACTTTCTGCATTACTTTTGACAGGGCAGCCAGCGGGTTCCCTGCACATTTGCCCTTATAATAATAGTCGAGAAGGTGGGCCAGCACCTCTGTATCTGTTTCAGAGCGGAACTCATAGCCGCGTCCGATGAGGGTCTGCTTTAACTTGGCATAATTTTCGATAATTCCATTGTGTACCACCACAATCGATCCGTCTCGGTTGAAATGAGGATGGGCATTTACATCGGAAGGGCTTCCGTGTGTGGCCCAGCGTGTGTGGCCGATGCCCGAAAAGCCGGGAAGCGTCTGGCCGTCATGAGTCAGTTCCCTTAATCGGTTTAAACGGCCTGTCACCTTTTCCATTGTAATCTGTTTCCCGTCATAGACGGCAATGCCTGCCGAATCATAACCTCTGTATTCCAGCTTGGAAAGTCCGTTCAATAAAATAGGAGCGGCAGGTCTGCTGCCGATATATCCAACGATTCCGCACATAGTTTCAATACCCCTTTTCCAATATTAATCATTTCACAGTCTGTCGGTTCCTGTCTGAACGAAAACAGGCAGTGCCATCCGCAAGAGCCCGGACAGTACAGCCTGGATGGCCGGACTGTGCATCACCGGCTGTGCGCCTCTCTGGTAACAGATTATAGGAGAATCACTTTTAGTGTCAATGAATTTCAGAAAATATTAAGAAAGTTAAACAAATTTTTTGCAGCGTTTCTCTGAAAGATGAGAAATCAGCCGGACTTTGCCGATGAAGTATTATACTTTTACAGAGTCAGCCAGAAATTGTTGCTTTACTCCTTGACAAATGCTGGAAATCAGTGTAAGATAAAAACAGTAATAATTACTGATATAAAACATTTTAAATGGAGGGATTACCATGGAATTAAAGGGAAGCAAGACAGAACAGAACTTACAGACTGCATTTGCAGGCGAGTCACAGGCAAGGAACAAATATACATATTTTGCAAGTGTCGCAAAGAAAGAGGGCTATGAGCAGATTGCAGCCATCTTTGAGCAGACAGCGAACAATGAGAAGGAGCATGCGAAGATGTGGTTCAAGGAGCTCCACGGAATCGGCTCCACACCAGAGAACTTAAAGTCAGCTGCTGAGGGGGAGAACTATGAGTGGACAGATATGTATGCAACCTTTGCCAAGGAGGCAGAGGAAGAGGGCTTTACAGCTCTGGCAGCCAAGTTCAGAATGGTGGCTGACATTGAGAAGACCCATGAGGAAAGATACTTAAAGCTCCTTCACAATGTGGAAATGCAGAAGGTATTTGAAAAGTCCGAGGAGACCATGTGGGAGTGCAGAAACTGCGGCCACCTTGTGATCGGAAAGAAAGCTCCGGAAGTATGTCCGGTATGTGCTCATCCGCAGAGCTTCTTTGAGGTGCGCAAGGAGAACTACTAAAAAGTCAGGAACGGAAGCCCAGGGTGCCAGAGGATTTTTTCTTCCGTCTGCTGAGCGGCTGGAAAAAAATTTATGAAAATAAAAAAACAGTTGACAAATCGGACGGAAGGGATTAAGATAATCACAACTTAAGCAGGAAACTGCAGTTGAAAAAGAAAATTTGTAAAAGATTTTAAAAAGAGAATCCATAGAAAAGGCAGTGAAGAGAAGAGTAGCAGGCTGATGCTTTTACAGAGAGTTCCTATATGGTGGGAGGGAATAAAGACAGGCATGTGAAGATGGTCTTAGAGCCGCACGGTCGAAGATTTTAGACCGCGACGGGAGCGCCCGTTACAGCGACTGAGTATAATCCGTTACGGCGGACGTACTTGTTAAGGCCTGGTTGCGTGAGCAGCAGGTAAAATTAGGTGGTACCACGGGAGCAGCTGTCCCCGTCCTGATAGTTCTGTCAGGACGGGGGCTTTTTATTTTCCTGGAAATCTGCCGGATTTCCAGGAAAATAAAAAGCCCTGCCGGGCCGGAACGCACTGCGGCAAAGAAAAAGCCGGCGTTCAGGGGGGACAGGCGCAAAGATTTGTTTGAGACAGGAAAGGATGAGAACGAATGATTCGGTTAGAGCATGTCAGCAAGACCTTTACCGCGTCGGCAGGCGACGTTCATGCGGTAAAGGATGTGAATCTTCAGATAGAGGAGGGAGAGATCTTCGGCATTATCGGTTTTTCGGGGGCAGGAAAATCGACGTTAGTGCGGTGCATCAATCTGCTTGAGCGCCCGACTCAGGGCAGGGTGTTTGTGGACGGTGAGGAGCTGACAGCTATGGATTTAAAGCGCCTGCGGCAGGTAAGGAGAAAAATCGGAATGATCTTCCAGCATTTCAATCTCCTGCGCAGCAGAACGGTTTACCAGAATATCGCATTTCCCCTGAAAAAGAGCGATCTTTCCAGAGCACAGAAGGATAAGAAGATTTCAGAGCTCCTGGAGCTGGTGGGACTTTCCGACAAGCGTGACGCCTATCCGTCCCAGCTTTCGGGAGGGCAGAAACAGAGGGTGGCTATTGCCAGAGCTCTGGCTAACGATCCGAAGGTGCTTTTGTGTGACGAGGCTACCAGCGCCCTGGACCCACAGACGACCCAGTCGATTTTAAAACTGTTAAAGCAGGTTAATGAAACACTCGGAATCACCATCGTTCTTATCACCCATGAGATGGCCGTGGTGAAGGACATCTGCGACCGGGTGGCTGTGATGGAGAGAGGCTCTGTGGTGGAGGAAGGAGATACGGTTTCCGTGTTCAGCCATCCCAAAGAGGAGATGACGAAAAATTTCATCGACACGGCAAACAGCCTCTCAAAGATCCATGAGCTGATTGCGGAGGGACATAGCCTGACAGAGCTTAAACCGGGAGATAAGATGGTGCTCCTGACATACTCCGGCGGGAATGCAGGGGAACCGCTCATCTCGGCGATTTCCAGCAAATTTGGGGTGAGCGCCAACATCATTTACGGAAATATTGATTATCTGAAGGGAAAGCCTCTCGGAAAGCTGGTTGTCACCCTGTCAGGTGAGGCTCCGTCCATGGAGGATGCCATCGCCTATATTCGCTCCCTGGGAGTAGAAATGGAGGTCATTAAGGAATGAGTTTTATTTATACCATAGCGCCCCATCTGGAAACACTGGGAGGGGAGCTGATTACGAGTCTGTTTCAGACATTTCAGATGATTCTGATATCGGGGGTGATTGCCTTCTTTCTGGGAATCTTCTTCGGCGTGCTCCTAATCGCCACAAGGAGGGGAGGAATCATGCAGAATATCGTGCTGTACCGGATCATCGACAAGGCGATAGACGTCATCCGTTCCATCCCATTCATCATCCTGATGGTGCTGTTAATTCCGGTGAGCCGGGCAATTGTGGGAACCGGTTCAGGAGTGAGAGGGGCCTATGTGGCGCTGATTGTGGGGACTGTCCCCTTCTTTGCAAGGCAGATCGAGTCTGTCCTCGCCGATGTGGATCGGGGGCTTATTGAGGCCAGTGAGGCCATGGGATTTTCCCCGGTGGAGATGATTTTCAGCGTTTACTTAAAGGAGAGTATTCCCGGAATTACCCGTGTGACCATGATTACCTTTGTCAGTCTGGTGGGAATCACGGCTATGGCCGGAGCTATCGGAGCCGGCGGCCTGGGAGACTTCGCCATCCGCTACGGCTATCAGATGGGATATACGGACATGAGCTGGGTGACAGTGATTATCATTCTCATTATCATCAGCGTGATTCAGTTTGTGGGAAATGTGGTAATCAGGAAAACCACCCACTAGGACAGGGACATTAGGATTTTTCCTTCCGTTTTTTTAGAAAAGTTCAAAAAAGGCGGGAGAGGAGATAAAGAAAATCAGAGAAGAGAAAAGGAGAATGATTATGAAAAAAACATGGAAAAAGACAGCAGCGGTACTGACAGCGGCGGCAGCGGCATTTGCTCTTTACGGATGCTCCGGAAGCGGAAGCGCGGACACGGAGACGAAAGCGTCTGGGAGCGCACAGGCAGAGAAGAGCGCAGAAGAGCCTACCGTTGTGGAGATCGGCGTGGTTGGCGAGTATAATGCCCAGTGGGATACAGTCAATGAGCTTCTGGCACCCGAGAATATCCAGGTGAAGCTGGTGAAGTTCACAGACTATGCAGCCCCGAACCGGGCGCTCTCTGACGGAGAGATCGACCTGAATGCTTTCCAGACCAAGACCTATCTGGAAACAGATATGGCTCAGAAGGGATACGATCTGACGGCAATCGGAGATACCATCATCGCTCCGCTGGCAATCTATAATAATAAAGATAAGATTTCCTCCATCGAGGATATCAAGGACGGCGATACCATTGCCATTCCCAATGACCTGACAAACGGAGGAAGAGCTTTAAAGCTCCTGGAGCAGGCCGGGCTCATCGAGTGCGATCCGGAGAAAGGCTTTGTTCCCACAAAGGCGGATATCACAAAGTACAACGTGCAGATTGAGATCATGGAGGCCGAGTCTGCCACGCTTGCCAATATCCTTCCGGACTGCGCTGCAGCCATCATCAACGGCGGAAACGCCTACACAGCAGGGCTGAACCCGACCACAGATGCCATCTTCACAGAGGACGTAAATCCTGAGACAAACGCACAGGTTCCGGAGTTAGTGAACATTATCGCAGCCCGCACCGAGGACAAGGACAATGAAGTTTACAAAAAGATCGTGGAGGCTTACCAGACCCCTGAGGTAGAGAAGACCATCGAGGAGGCGTACCAGGGAGCATTCCTGTGCGCATGGGAGGGCGCCGGTGAGGCTGATGCCTCTGAAGCCGGTGAAGCTGAGAGCGCTGAGACAGAGACATCAGCAGAGTAATTATTATATTAAGAAGCAAGAAAAAAGATTTTCAGAAGATAGATTTTTAACAGGAGGCAGATGAGAGCAGTTTCATCTGCCTCTCTCTGAAAAAAGGCGAAGCAGACTGATAAGGCGAAGAAAGAGTACAGAGCCGAAAAGGCAGAGGCAGCCAAAAAGAGCAGGCTGCCTGCAGAAGAAAAACTGCAGGCCAGCCGGAAAACAGAAGGAAAATGGAAGGAAAACAGCCTGAAATGGAGGGAAAGACAGTGTCAGTTAAGGAATATGTATTACGGGAGAGAGATTATCTTATCGGGATGAGGCGGTATTTTCACGCCCACCCGGAGGTCAGCTTAAAGGAATATAACACCTGCCTGAAAATCGAGGAGGAGCTTGACAAGATGGCGGTTCCCCATAAACGGGTGGGAGAGACAGGCGTCTATGCCTGGATTGACGGGAAAAAGGCAGAGGATGACTGCACAGGAGAAGCTTCAGGGAGAGAAAAGAGAATCGTGGCCCTGAGGGCCGACATTGACGCCCTCGCTATGGAGGATCTGAAGGACGTAGCCTACCGCTCGGTGAACGAGGGTGTCTGCCATGCCTGCGGCCACGACGGACATACGGCCACTCTGCTGACTTCGGCCAAAATTCTGAAGGAAAAGGAAACAGAATTTTCCGGGCAGGTACGGCTGTTTTTCCAGCAGGCGGAGGAGATCGGCGCGGGAGCCCGCCAGTTTGTGAGCGCAGGGCTGCTGGAAGGCGTTTCAAGAGTCTTTGGCGCCCATGTGGCGAGCGGGCTGGACAGCGGAAAAATTGCCCTGACAGCAGGACCCCAGAACGCCAGCTGTGACTATTTTAAGATCAGTGTAACAGGAAAAGGCGCCCATGTGTCCACCCCTCAGCTGGGAATTGACGCAGCCTACATTGCCTCCCAGATTGTGGTAAATCTTCAGAGCATTGTTGCCAGAAGCACGAATCCTCTGGAGACAGTGGTGGTAGGCGTCGGCGTGGTGAGGGCCGGAACTCAGTACAACATCGTAGCGGAACATGCGGAGATCGAGGGAACAACCAGAAGCTTCCTCCCCGAGGTGAGAGAGTTTACAAACAGAAGAGTGAGGGAGATCGCAGAGCAGACTGCCAGGATGTATGGGGCCCAGGTTCAGGTGGAATTTAAAGATTTTGCAGCTCCCCTGGTCAATGATGAGGAGGCGGTCAGAGAGGTGACAGAGGTTGCAAAGAAACTGACAGCCGGAGAAAATATAGTGGCAAATTATCCGAAGGCGCTGCAGGCAGACGATTTTGCAGACTATCTGGCAGCTGCCAGGGGAATGTACGCCTTTATCGGGACGAGAAACAGCAAAAAGCCCGGAAGCGGGGTAGCCCACCACCATGGGCTGTTTGACATGGATGAGGAAGCCCTGCTCCTGTCCTGCAACCTGTATGTGGACTATGCGCTGTGGGTGCTTGGAGCGCATGACAGTCAGGAAGAGATATAATCCGGTCCCGAAGTGCTGGCACGATTTGCTGTGGTGCTGCAGCCGGCTCCTGATACAGAACAAAACGGTATCAAACGGTGTATTGTGATACAGAAGCTCAGGCATTTAAAATGAAAGTCAGGGGAACTGAAAATCAAATGGATTTTGAATGATTGTGAAAATTCATTCTGCAGCGGCCCCGAGTAAAATGAGACAGGAGGAGAAAAATGCCTGACAGAGAAAAACTGTATCCCAGAACCGGGGATACACAGACCATTTATCTGAAAAATGCCATTACCCATCCAAACATCACAGTGGGCAGCTATACCATGTATCATGATTTCGTCCACCCTCCGGCAGATTTTCAGAAAAACAACGTACTGTATCACTATCCGGTTAATGGCGACCGGCTGTCAATCGGAAAATTCTGCTCGATTGCCTGCGGGGCAAGGTTTCTTTTTAACAGTGCAAACCATACAATGCGATCGCTGTCATCCTATCCGTTTCCGCTCTTTTTTGAGGAGTGGGAGCTGGAAAAAGCAAGGGTTTCCGAGGCGTGGGACAATAAGGGAGATATTGTAATCGGAAATGATGTCTGGATTGGGTATGAGGCGGTAATCCTGGCTGGTGTCACGATTGGCGACGGGGCCGTAATCGGAGCCCGTGCAGTTGTGACAAAAGATGTGGCGCCTTACACAGTGGTGGGAGGAGTGCCGGCAAGGCCTATTAAGAAAAGATTCTCAGACGGGACGATCCAGAGGCTGCTGGAGCTTAGATGGTGGGACTGGCCGGAAGAACAGATCAGAAAAAACCTGGAGGCGATTCAGCGGGGATGGGTCTGGAAACTGTAACAGGCAGAGGGTTCTGCGGAGGATAAGGCGTCGGTCCCTCAAAGCACATTCAGGACTGCTTCACCTTTTCTGCCAGCTCCAGCACATCGCCGATGGTGACAATCGTTTCAAACTCCGATTCGTCTATCTGAAAGCCCAGGCGCTCCTCTGCCTGTGTGAGAAAGTAGACGATCAGAAAAGAGTCCAGCCCCAGATCTTCAATGAGGGAGGAGGAAGGGGTGACAGCAGCGTCGGTGTATTCGTTCAGGATCTCCTGAAGAACTCTGAGTGGTTCCATAGATACATGCTCCTTTCCGGCTCCCCTGCATAGGCAGGAGAGTATTTTTCCGAGAGTATTTTTTCCTTTTCGGCTTTTGGTTCAATGATAGCGTGATACCCCGGAAAAAGCAAGGAAAAAGGTAAAAGAAAAACAATTCAAAAAAGTGTCGCTTAACTAACAGTTAAGCGACACTTTTTTGTCTATTTTTGCAAAAACATTATACAATCAGTCTATTCTTTTTTATGTTCCTGTAGATTATAACATCCTTTTATAGGGGAGTCAATCGCTGGCAACAAGGACATTTTTCATTTTTTTCTAAAATTTTCTTAGTTTTCTTTTAATCCTAATCCTGAATATCCATTTTTATGATCGACATCTTGTGATAAAAATTCCTGTAATAAATTTTTATAAGAATCGGCTGTTCCTGCGTACATGAAGAAACCGAAAAGTGTCGCTTAACTGTTAGTTAAGCGACGAAAAGAGGGGAACGCTTATGAGCTGGTATGTACTGTACTGCCGTCCGGGACAGGAGACAGAGATCATAGAGTCCCTGAAACAGCGCCTGCCAAAAGACGCGCTGTCGGAAGCCTTTCTGTTTCAGTGTGAGAGACTGTGGAGGGCCGGCGGCGGGAACTGGAAACTGATCAGAAAAGAAATGTTTCCCGGGTATGTGTTTCTTGAGAGTGAAGATTCTGAATATTTGTCTGAGAAACTGGAGGCATATCGGGGAATTGTGCGGGTGATGGAGGAGCCGGGATATCTGATTCCTGTATACAGGGAGGAGGAGGAACGGCTCCGACGCCTGTGCGGCCCCGAACATCTTCTTCGTCTTTCCTATGGATACAGGGAAAACGGAGTCAACCATGTGGTGGAAGGCCCGCTGAAGGGAATGGAAGGGCAGATTGTGAAAGCCGACTGGCACAGGCGCTTCGCGCAGATCGAGACTGCAGTAGGAGGAAAGCAGACTGTGATCTGGGCAGGGCTTGGGCTTCCGGGAGAGATGGAACGATGGAAGGCCGGATAAAGGCCGGGCAAAAATAGATAAGAGGAGGGAAATGCAGATGGAGAAGCAGGAGGAGAGCAGGTACGAAACCTGCATTTTCTGCAAAAAGGCAACAGATATACCTAAAGAAAAAGACATATCAGAGCGAAATTACTATATCGAGGGAGCGGGACAGCTCTGCCGGGAATGTTATTTTGAAATTTATGGAAGCCATAGGACTCAAAACGGGAATACAGGTCTGTTTTAAGGTGCAGAAAAGGGTCTGCGGCAAAAGACAGATAAGAAATAAACGTCAGGATGGAAGATTCAAATGAAGAATTACGAACAGTATAAGCGGCTGATGAGGAGCTTCTTCTGCATCATGCTGCTTGCAGTCCAGAGTATCATGTTTTGGTATGTGTGGCGGGAAACCTACAGTCCGCTGATGGAAAGCCCCTATTGGAGGAAAGGACACTGGCTGATCGCTGCGGTGTATCTGATCCTCGTCTTTATATTTCCGAGAATTTACGGAGGCTGGCAGGTAGGTTATCTGAGAGTGTTTAATATTGTCTATTCCCAGTTTCTTGGAACCCTTCTGGCCAATGCGACCATGTATTTCATTATCACACTTCTCACGAAGCATTTTGAAAACCCCGGGATGCTGGTTCTGATGACGGTATGCCAGACAGTGGCAATTGTCCTGTGGGCAGTGATCACGAACCGGATTTACCAGAGGGCCTATCCGCCCAGAAAGGTTCTTCTGGTGTACGGTGACCGGCCGGCGGCAGGACTGATGAAAAAGCTCCATACCAGGGAGGACCGGTTTGAGATCGGAGAGATGGTACATATCTCAGAGGGTGTTGAAAGAATAGAAGCCAGGATAGTGGACGAG
>JAHZAR010000087.1 GCA_019423835.1 Clostridiales bacterium
CTCGGTTCGGGCAGCGGCTGATTTTGTGCGTTCCGCACAAAATTAGTCTTCGTTGTATTTTCTCAGGTATACTTTCCAAGTGGTTGCCCATCTTGCCGGATCGTCCATGCCGGATTCGTCTACCTGATGTGTCACGCTTCTGTGAGGAGCGGTCTTGATGATCTCCGGATTCTCATGAGCCTCCTTGAATACGTACTTCAGAGTCTCGATGTACTCGTCGATATCCTTCTTGGATGGTGTCTCTGTCGGCTCTAAGGTCATCGGCTCAGGCAGATAGAATGGATGGTGGGAAGTCCAGTAATGCATACCGAAATCCATCATTCTTCTCTGAACATCCAGTGTGCCGATTCCTGTTTCCTTCTCCAGATTCTCTAAGGAGTATCTTGCCTGCTCTACTCTCTGGTTGTTTCCATCCTGGTAGTATGCAGAAACCTCCGGAAGCTCCATCAGTTTCTTGAACAGGTAGTTGTTGTTTAATACAGAGGTCTTTGCAACCTGGTATAAGCCGTCCGGACCCATGCTTCTGATCCAGCAGTATGCCTTTAACACAACCTCAGCAACGCCGTACCACTCTCTTACCTTGCCAACTGCATTTGGATTGGAGCAGATGTCATAGTTGAAGAAATATTTCTCTCCATCGTAGTCGATGATTGGAGCCGGCAGGTATTTAACCAGATCCTTCTGAACGCCTGTAGCGCCGCAGGCCGGGCCGCCGCATCCGTGAGGTGTGGAGAAGGTCTTGTGCAGGTTGAAGAAGCACATATCGAATCCGGCATCTCTTGCTCTTGTAACTCCTAAGAGGCCGTTTGCATTTGCCTGATCGTAAGCGCAGAGACCGCCGATGGAGTGAACGTAGTCAACGAACTCTTTTACATGGCCGTTGTAAACTCCTGTATCCTCCGGGTTTGCCACAATGTAGCCTGCTGTCTTCTCAGAGCATGCTGCCTTTAACTGCTCTAAGGTCGGAAGTCCTGTCACCGGATCTGGCTGTAAGTAGATGATCTTAAATCCGGCTACTGCAGGAGCTGCCGCATCGGACGGATGGGAGTAAATGGTTGTGATGATCTCATCTCTGTCCTCTCCCTTGTCCTTGAAATAAGCACGGATAACGGAAGCCATGGTCATGATACCCTGGGAACCGCCGCTTGGCTGGAAGGAGAAGTGATCCATTCCGGAAATCTCGCACATATACTTATCTGTATTGTAGAAAATCTCCAGCATTCCCTGTACAGTGGACGGATCCTGTAATGGATGGTAGTCGCGGATCAGGGCTGCCAACTGCTCGTTTACCTTGGGGCTGTACTTAACTGTACAGGTTCCCTGGCCGATCTCGATGTTTACATCAGCGCCTAATGTCTGCTGTGCCAGTCTTGCATAGTGGCGAAGAACACGGCTCTGGGACATTTCCGGCAGGTTTAACTTTGTGCTTCTCTTCATGCCCTCCGGAATAGCTGCTGTACCTTTTACTTCCTTGGCAACCTCTTCCTCAGGAGCACCTACTAAAATACCTCTCTCACCTGGGGTGCTTAACTCGTAAATGATCGGCTCATCCCATTTTGCCTGGTGAAATTTTGTTCTGACCTTTGATGATCTATCTATTCTTTTCACAATATCATTCCTTTCCGCGCAGCCTATTTGATAACCTCAGCGATTGCTGCTGCCAGTGTATCCAGATCTTCCTTCACATGAACCTCTGTCACGCAGTACAGAGCAGACTGTCCCAGATTCGGGAACTCCTTGGATAAGTCCTTTCCTCCGAAGATACCCTTTGCAAGGAGAGCCTTGTTGATCTCCTCAACCGTCTTTCCTGTCTCTGTAAAGTCAACGACAAACTCTTTGAAGAATACGCTTCCGAATGGATTTACCTTGATTCCAGGAATCTCGGAGAGCTTCTTTGCAGCGTACTGTGCATTTGCCATGATTAACTCGTCAACCTCTGCCATACCCTGAGGTCCCATGGTAGCCAGGTAAACGCCTGCTGTGATTCCCCAAAGGGCAGACTGTGTACCAACGTACTCTTTGCCATGTTCTCTGTGGTGTCCGAAAGAAGTTCTGTCGTAGGCAACATCACCGAAGCCGTACTCGCCTGGCTCGGAAGTCGGAGCGATACCAAACAGTCTGGACGGGAACTCCATAACGAACTTCTCATCATCTGTTGTAGCCATAAATCCGGACTGGCCGCCGCCGTAGAACATATGAATGCCCAGTGGCTGTAAGTCGCCGCATACAATATCTGCACCGTATGTAGGAGGTGTAGCCAGAACACCTAAGGAAATCGGGTCGATACCTACCAGGCTTAATCCGCCTGCTGCATGTACGGCATCGGAGATAGCCTGTCCGTTTGGCTCAATCACACCTAAGTAGTTCGGGTTCTCGAAATACATACCGATTACATCGTCGTTTAATTTTGCCTTCAGGTCGTCTAAATCAATGGTTCCCTGAGCAGTTGCCTTTACCTTCTCGAACTTGATTACGCTTTCTGCGTAGTTCTTCATGACGGCCAGCTTCTGAGGATCGATAATCTCAGGAACCAGAACAACTGAGCGGTTTGTGATTCTCTGTGCCATTCTTACTGTTGTAGCGGCAGCCTGGGCCCAGTCCATAGTAGGTACGTTTACAACGTCCATATCTACTAACTCGGCAACCATGCTGGCATACTCAAACAGAGACTGGAAACGTCCCTCATCATTGTATGGCTCGCCGCCGTATGCTGTTAAGAACTCGCCCTTTCCGTTGATCTCGTCACAGATAGCCGGAACATAGTGCTGCCAGCAGCCTGCACCTAAGAAGTTTAAGTTCTTGTGGCAGTCTGTATCCTTGGAGAGAACTTTCTCCACGTGTCTTCTCAGCTCATACTCGGAACCAAATGCTTTTGGCAGGTTCATGTTCTCCTTTAATTTTAAAATCTCTGGAACGTTCTTGTGAAGCTCCTCCAGAGAGTTCATTCCGATCTCGTGGAGCATCTCCTCCTGAATCTCAGGAACTGAGTTCGGTATGTAAGGATGGCTTGCATATCCTTTCATTTTTATAATTCCTCCTTTAATTTCGGGTTTTATATTACGGGGAAACGAGGCGCCCTGCCCCATTTTCCCCTCAATCTCTTCCTTCATGCAGTCTGCACTGCCCCAGGACAGCTTCCAGAACGGCTGATTATGCGATTCCGCCGCCGTCTACTACCAGCGCTGCACCTGTGATCCAGCTTGATAAGTCGCTTGCCAGGAAAAGAACTGCATTTGCAATATCCTCCGGCATACCGATTCTTGCAAGAGGTCTGCCAGTTCCGCAGTCTGCCAGATAAGCATCCATCTGTGCGTCGTTCTCCTTTACAAGGCCTGTCTGTCTTCCCTCGTCACGAAGCATAGCTGTATCTGTGTCGCCAGGGTTTACGCTGTTGACACGGATGTTCTGATGACCGTGGTCGATTGCCATAGCTCTTGTCACATTTACAATACCGCCCTTAACTGCGCAGTATGCTGCAGCCTGATCGCCGCCCTTTAAGCCCCAGCCGGAACCTGTGTTGATGATGCTTCCGCCGCCGTTTGCTGCCATTACCGGGATTGTATACTTGGAGAACAGGAACAGTCCCTTTAATCCTACATCGAGAACGAAATCCCACTCCTTCTCTGTCAGGTCTGCGATAGTCTTTCTTACTGTAACGCCTGCATTGTTGTGCAGAATATCAATTCTTCCGTATTTTGCTACAATGGCGTCAATCGTTGCCTTTACCTGCTCCTCGTTCGTAACATCACATTTGAAGAATGTCACATCCCTGCCTGCCTGGCGAAGCTCCTCAGCTTTTTCCTCACCCTTCGGGCTGATATCCACCATAGCTACCTTTGCACCGTAAGCGGAGAGAATCTCTACAACTCCCAGTCCGATTCCTGAACTTCCGCCTGTAACAACGGCTACTTTGCCAGTCAGGTTTAATGGATCTTTCTTTGTGATCATAAATGTCATCCTCCTTTATATATGTTCATTATTAATGTGTACAGGTTACCGGTTAAAACAGAAGCTGTTTCTGCTCTTGCAGCCTATCGCTTTCTCTTCTGTTTTGCTTTTAAAAGCCGTATCCTTTTTCACTCATTTATTAAAGCAAGGTCCATGCCAAAAAAGCAGAACTTTTTCATTTATCTCAATTTTATTCCCTCATTATCGGGAAAACAGCCTTTTTTCCTGAATAAAATGCCGCTTTTTGTTTTTTTATTTTCTTTTGTGCTTCCCTGTCAAAAGCTCTTTTTGCCATTTTAATGTCACCTGATTTGCCATATTTTCCAGGTTTCGGTGGCAAATGTCAATAGTTTGTCATATTTTTACAGGATATTGTCATCATTTTTCCGGTGTGTTATAATCTAGCTGTCAAACTGTACATTCTGCTGTATTAACATTACACTCAATTATAGGGGGAACAAATATGACTCAATTAGAAGATATACGTTCTGCCGTTGAGCACTTTGTTTCAGCAGCTGCTGAGGCTTTCCGCGTAGAAGCCGCCGTCTTTGATAATGAGAGCAGTCTGTTTTTCTGCACTCCTACCTATCTGAAAAAAAAGGGCAATGCGGTCCACTACGCATTCATCCAGGATGTAATTGTCAATGGCAATGTCCTTGTCACAGAGCCTGGCAAAATGCCTGCCTGTATCGGATGCCGCTTCAATGAGCACTGTCCCGCTACCATGGAGATCCTCTGCTGTATTCACAGCGGAACCGAAGTGGCCGGGGTAATTTCCTTTACCGCCTTTACGAAAGAAGGGCAAAAGCGCATCTCCGAAAATACGGACATCTACCTGAATGCCATCACAAAGCTCTCAAGCCTGATCGGTGAATACCTTCAGCAGCTCTCAGACGACAGCTCCGCGGCAGATACAGAAAACCTGATCGAGAATCTGATGGCGCTGTACGAGCAGCCGCTGCTCCTGACAGATCCCAACGGCGTCGTTCTGCGCTACAACAGTCTGGCGGCAAAGGTTCTCAAATTCTGTAATGTGTCTGCTACCAGCCTTCGCCAGATCTTTTCTGAGGACACAGCCAGAAAAATCACCTCCGGCAATGATCTGTATGAAAAGAAGGTATCCATCGGTGAGAATACAGCCAAGGTAACGACCCGCTCCATCTACTCCGGAGACCACATTCATTCGATTCTTGTGAGGATTTCCAATGAGTTCTACGAAAGCCAGGCAGAATCCGGCTCCTTCCAGCAGCTCATCGGCTCCAGCAGGGAATTCGCCCAGATCCAGAAGATGATCAAGCGGGTGGCCGACAGCCCCACTCCCATCCTGATTACAGGAGAGACGGGAACAGGAAAAGAACTGGTAGCCCGGTCCATCCATGAACAGAGCCGCAGGGCAAAGTATCCGTTTGTGGCCATCAACTGTTCCAGCATTCCGGAAAACCTCTTCGAGAGCGAGCTGTTCGGCTACGAGGAGGGCTCCTTTACCGGAGCCAAGAAGGGAGGAAAAATCGGAAAGATTGAGCTTGCCCAGGGCGGAACCCTGTTTCTCGACGAGCTGGGAGAAATGCCCCTTTCCGTTCAGCCAAAGCTGCTGCGCGTCCTTCAGGAATATGAGCTGGAACGAGTGGGCTCCACGAAAAAAATCCACCTCGATATAAGGATTGTGGCCGCCACCAACCGGGATCTTGCCGATATGATCAAAGAGGGAAAGTTTCGGGAGGATCTCTTCTACCGTATCAGCGTAATCAATATCAAGCTGCCTCCCCTCAGAGAGCGGAGAGAGGACATCATGCCCATCAGCAGAAATTATCTCGAGCTGCTGCAGACACGGATGAGCACTCCGCTGCGAAAAATTTCATCGGAAGCAGAGCGCCTGTTCCTCAATTACCCCTGGCCAGGAAATATCCGGGAGCTTCAGAATGTCATTGAATATGCGGCCAATCTCTGCGACGGGGAGACGCTGGAGCTTTCCGATCTGCCGGAACATCTGATTTCAAAGGCGAATCTGGAGCTCAGTGAAAAACAGACAACCCGCTCCGGCCATCTTCCTGATTCCCAGGAAAAACAGATTCAGGAACTTCTGGCAACCTACGGACATACCCTTGAGGGCAAAAAGCGGATTGCAGCTGCTCTGGGAATCAGCCTCAGAACTCTCTACCGCAAACTGAATCAGATGGAGCTCTGACTTCTCTCTTCTCTGTGTCTTTCTGTAATCTGTATTATAGAAGGCAGGCTGGAAGCTGTGCGGAAATGTCCGCGCTTCCAGCCAAAAATTTTTACTTTTCTTAAGATTATTGTCAGATTTGACACTTCTTTGACATCCTCTATGACAGATTTTATTGTCAATTTGCCCTCATGATTTCTGTTTTTCCCGCCTCCTGCTCTCCGCCTGGCAGCCTTATTCCCTCCCTTTACAAAATTTTAACCAACGACAAAAACCCTTTTTTTCAGCGTTTTTTTATCAAACTATAATGTATTTTTTATATCTTTTTCACACTTTTTCTTTTCTTGGCATCTTTCTTGCTTTATAGTTAGACAACAATTCCATAAAAGAGGAGGAAACTATATGGAAACTGGTTATGGCATTTTAGCCCTCGTACCGCCTGTCATTGCGATTGCCCTTTGCTTCGCAACAAAACAGGTACTTATCTCAATGTTTGCAGGTTTATTTGCCGGATGTCTGATTATTTCCCATTGGAATCCATTCGCGGCCTGTGCATACGCTCTGGATCAGATCGCAGTGAACATGTCAGCAAACATCGTTCTGCTCCTGTTCACCCTGTTCATGGGCGTCGGCATTTCTTTCATCTGGAAGCTGGGCGGAAGCTTCGCTCTGGCAGCCGCTGCCAAGAAGCGTTTCAAAAAACGCCGCTCTGTCTGCCTGGGAACCTGGGGACTCGGTATGTGCTGCTCCGTTAACGACTGTCTGGCAGCCGCCATCGACGGAAACGTATTCCGTGACATCTGTAAAGAGTACCGCATTTCATCTGAGAAATTCTCCTATGTTCTCGACGCCACAGCCGCTCCGGCAGCTGCATTCTTTATTTCCGACTGGATCGCTTACCAGATCGGTATGATTGGCCAGGGACTTGACGCAGCAGGAATCACAAGCCTTACGCCTGTAGGCGCTTACTTTAAGACCCTTCCGTTCAATATGTACTCCATCTTCACCCTGCTTTTCGTGGGAATGCTGATGTACACAGGACGCGATTACGGCCCAATGTTAAAGGCTGAGGCCCGCTGTCTGGAGACTGGCGAGTTTACACGTGTCGGCGCAAAGCCAATGCTTGACGTGGGAAGCGAACTTGGAGAGGCAAAGCAGACAAAACCGATGATCCGCTCCTTCGTTCTTCCGATTCTTGTAACATTTGCTATCATCATCTTCGGTATCATCTACACCGGATGGACCAGCCCGGACCGCACAGGTTCAGGTTTTATGGACATCTTAAATGTATGCGATGTTCAGCTGGCACTCTACTGGGGCTCCTTTGGAATGGCAGTTACAGGTATTGTGATCGCTCTTGTTTCCAAGATCATGACCTTCGACGAGACCATGTCCACTATCGTAGACGGCTTCAAGCTGATGTCCCTTACCGGAGCTATTCTGGTTATGGCCTGGTCACTGGCTGAGGTTACAAAGAGCATGGGACTTGGAGAGTTCGTTGCTCACTATGTAGGCGGCAATATCCCGACAGGACTTCTTCCTGTTCTGGTACTGCTCTGCTCCATGTTAGTTGCATTCGCAACCGGTACTTCCTGGGGAACCATGGCTATCATGACTCCTCTGGCTATCCAGTTAGGTTACATGATTACACAGGATGTGGATTTCTCCGTCGGCATGTGCGGCGCTGTGTTATCCGGAGCAATCTTCGGTGACCACTGCTCACCGGTATCAGATACAACCGTTATGGCCTCCCTGTTCTCAGGCGCAGACCACATCGATCACGTTGGAACTCAGATTCCTTACACCTGTACGGTTGGCGCTGTTATCGCTGTTTTATATCTGGCATACGGCTTCTTCCGCATCTCCCCGGTTATCATGATTCCGGTCGGACTCGTAGCACTGTACTTCTTACAGATTATCTTACATAACATCTTCATGAAGAAGTATGGAATTGATCCAAACTACTCAAAGACCATGACAGAAGATCATGTGATGGCGAAATAAAATAGTACGAGGGGCTGTGTGAGAGCACAGCAGAAAGAAGAAAATTGAATAAAAAAAGAAGCTTTACGGCAGCATCGCAAAAGCCGTAAAGCTTCTTTTTTTATTGAACTGCTGCTCTCTTCCTTCACTATCTTCTTTTCATGATTCTCTCCCGAAAGGAGCTGACATAGAATGGGAGGCATGTGAGGATTTTGTGACTTTACCGGAACAAAATCCTCACATGCCTCCCGCGTCTCTTTGCAGTCTTCTTTTTACTCTATCGCCATCTCTCTCACAGCCCGGATTCCTGCTTCAATTTCCTCCTCTGTGTTAAACCAGGAGAACGAAAATCTCACGATTCCCTGCTCCACGGTTCCCAGAGACTGGTGCATCAGAGGAGCGCAGTGGGCTCCCGGCCGTGTGGCGATTCCATAGACCGTTTCCAGCTCATCGCTGACTCTCGAGGAATCGTAATCTCCAATGTTAATAGCTGCCACAGCCGTCCTTCTGAAGCGGCTCAGACTGTCCTCAAAATCGCCGTAGATTTTTACACCGGGTATGCTTTTTACCCCCTCATAAAACTGCATCAGCAGAGCGTTTTCCCTGCTGTGGATATTCTCCACGCCTGTCTTATCGATAAAATCCAGGGCTGCGTTCAGACCGGCAATGCCGTGTCCGTTCAGCGTTCCTGCCTCCAGTCTCACCGGCATCTCAGAAGGGTGTTCCTTCAGAAAGCTGTGGACTCCGCTGCCTCCCCGCTTGAGAGGTGCAATATCCACTCCCTCCCGGACGCAGAGGCCTCCCGTTCCCTGGGGGCCCATCAGACCCTTATGCCCGGTAAAGCACAGGACATCCGCCTGAAATACCTCCATGTCCACCGGATAGGCGCCGGCTGTCTGGGAAATGTCGGCGATAAAAAGCAGGCCATGTTTTTTGCAGAATTCTCCTACTCGCTTCAGATCCACCACATTTCCTGTCACATTGGAAGCGTGGGTACAGATCACCGCCTTTGTGTTTTTCTTGAGATTGGTCTCAAATTCTTCATACTTCAGCCGTCCCAGACTGTCGCAGGTGACAAAGGACACATCGGTGCCCTGCTCTGCCAGATAAAACAGAGGCCTTAACACAGAATTGTGCTCCAGGACTGTCGTAATCACATGATCCTGAGGCCCGATCAGCCCGCAGATGGCTGTGTTCAGGCTCTCTGTCGCATTGCAGGTAAAAGCCGTCTGTCTGGGCTCGCCCGCATGAAACAGGCGGGCAATTTTCTCCCTTGTGCTGAAAATGATTCTGGAGGCGTCCATGGACGCCTCGCTGGCCCCTCTTCCTGAATTGCCAAAATTCATAAGAGCCCTGGACACGGCTTCTGCTACCTGGGCAGGCTTCTTCATCGTTGTAGCTGCATTGTCAAAATAAATCATACTGTATCCGCCTTTCCAATCTGCTGCCAAAAATGCCTTTGTGGTTTGACAGCTGCAAATGGCAAATTTGACAAATATGTCATCGTACTTCCCTACCGGTTCTAATACAGAATTTCCGCAAAGTCTTCCCACTCAAGCCCTTTTTTCTCGAGAAAATCTTTAAATTCTTCTGCATGTTCCGGGCTTGTGCACCAGGCCAGGCCGCAGCCGGCCGACAGCTCCCGCGGCACAGGGATCATGCGCCCCGGCCGCCCGGCCTCCTTGCATGCCTTTTCAAGAGCAATGGCATCCGCTGTCGTGTGAAATGTAATAATCAGTGTCGGTTCTTTCTTTCTCATATTCTCTCTTTCATTTCTTCTGTAACAGTTCGGCCGGCCGCCCTGAGGCAGGATCCCCCGGCGCTTTCGCGCAGATTGCGTAAAAGCGCCGGGGGATCCCGCAAAGCCGGACTGTACCTTTCTATTCAATGATCAGTTCAAAATCTTCGCCGTTTTCCCTGACAGAAACATTTTTTCCCTGGCTCTTTGCATATTTCTCCACGTTCTGTCTTGTGTGGACTTCACTGACCAGCACCCGAATCGTCTCACTTCCATGTTTCTTAATGGCATCGGCTGTCAGCATTACCGGTTCCGGGCAGGAAAGCCCTCTTGCGTCTACCTCGTACATTCTCTGTCACCTCTCATTCATAATCCTTTCATTTTCTCTGCTGCACTTTTTATTTTTTCCCTTTGGAAGGCAAAAAACCAATCATAAACAGCACCACGATGGCAATCACCAGTGCCGCCTTTCCCGCAGCGGCCGGACCGCCGGCTACTGCTTCCGCTGTCTCAGTGGCTGCTGCCGCTGCCGAAGCCGCAAGGCCAAAATTATGGCAGAAGGCCGCTCCCACAAACAGCCCCAGGAAGGTCACGGCCGCATCAGAGGAACCCTGTCCAGTCAGAACCAGCTGTCTTAACGGACACCCTCCTGCAAGCACAGCAGCGAAGCCCACTGCATACATTCCCAGGAAATTCCAGATATGCTGAGAGTGGGCTACCGGCTGTCCGGCAAAGGAAAGCTTAAAGCCGCCTGTTGCCAGATTGAATACCAGCATCACAACAAAAAGTCCTCCGAGCACGCTGAGAAGATCAAAATTTCTCATAAGGATTACATCGCGAAAACCTCCTGCAAAGCAGGTACGGCTTTTCTGCGCCACAGCTCCGAACACAAGTCCGGCGATCAGAGATGCCGCCACCGGAGCATGCATGCTTCCCGGGCCGGACTCACTGGACACAAACAGAGTTGTTGTAAGCGACAGCACAAACAGAAAAGCCAGAAGGGCCGGGATCACAAATCCGCTGGATTCCTTTGTGGAATAAGCTCTGCCCAGTGAAAATCCTCTCCTGAGGGCAAGGGTTCCGGTAAAAATTCCCAGCACAAAGCCTGGAAGTGCCACCAGAGCATTCAGATCTCCTGCCGAAAGCCGGAGAAGCAGACGCAGCGGACAGCCCAGGAACACCAGTGAGCCAATCATCATAA
>JAHZAR010000088.1:0-2824 GCA_019423835.1 Clostridiales bacterium
GGTTGATGATGTCCTCCATCTTGGACCAGTGGAAGTGCATGGGGGAGTACTGCCCTTCTTTAATGTAGAGGAGCTTCTCTGCATAAGTCTTTGTATACTTGTCCCTCATTCCCAGATTTCCGTTTCTGATCGTGATCAGTGAGAAGCCTACCTCGTCAAATTTTCCCAGGCCGTAATCAGTAATATCCCAGCCCAGCATATTGTCGCGGATCTCGTCGTACTCATGCCCCTTCTCCTCCCACTCCTCCGGGGTAAAGCTGCAGAACGGCGGGATGGCAAACCGGTACTCCCGGATCATAGCCTCCATCTCCTTTAATGCCGCATTGATTTCACTCCTCTTCATAATAACCTGCCTCCTTTATGTTTTCTGTCTCTGCTCGTCGCTTTGCTGTCTTCTCTCAGAGCTTTAACTTCTTTATTCTTCCCGATACCCGTTTTTCTTCTTTTCTCTGAGTCCGTTGAGAGCGGCTGACAGAGCCCCATAGTCTCCCAGCTCCTCCCCAAGCCCTGCGGGAACAACCCGGCAGGAGGCCAGACTCAGAGGCAGAGCCTCTCTTTTCAGAACCTCCTCCATGGGCGTTCTCAGCCGCTTCTCCTGGCGGAGGAATATGCTTCCTATCACAATCAGCTCCGGATTCAGAATATCCACCAGCATAGAAAGCCCAAGTCCCAGCATCCTGCCCGTCCTTTGGAATATTTCCAGAGCCAGCTCATCCCCCTGATCCGCAGCCTCCGCGATTCCTGCCGCAGTGGAGAACAGCTCTCTCCGTTCTTCCCCCAGTCCCCTCTCCTCTGCCAGGGCCCGTCCCATTCTGCCGATTCCTCCTCCGCTGCAGAATCCTTCAAAGGAACCAGCCTTTCCAAAGCCCACCGGGCCGGTTTCTGAAAGCCTGATGTGTCCTGCCTCCCCCGCCATATCGCAGGCGCCCCGATAGAGATGTCCGTCCAGAATCAGTCCGGCCCCAAGTCCTGTGCCGAAGGTCAGAAACACCATATTCCTCGTTCCTTTTCCCGCTCCCCACAGCCATTCGGCCAAGGCGCAGGCATTGGCGTCATTTTCCAGAAAAGCCGGCACGCCGAAAGCCTCCTCAAAGGGGGTGAGAATGTCAATGCCATCCCATCCCGGAAGATTCGGCGGAGAGAGTATGAGCCCTCGTTCCGAACTGAGAGGCCCGCCGCAGCTTACTCCCACAGCCGAAAGCCCGTTCTGGGGGGCAGATGACAGCAGCCTGCCAAGGGAATCCTTCATCCGCTCCACAGCCTCCCCGGGCGTCCCGGGGGTGGGAAACCTTTCCCTGCACAGAAGCTCCACCTGCCCTCCCTGTGCCCTTCCCAGGCTCACGGAACACTTCGTTCCTCCAATATCAATTCCTGCCAGATACTTCATTTTTTCTCCTCCCGGGCACTGCGGTTCCATTTTTCTCCTGCTATCTTACCATGCCGGAAAGGATATTGCAATTTTCTTTCACCGCATTCTGCACAGAGAAAGGGGATGGCCAAAAGCTCCCTGCCCTTTGCTCCATCCCCTTTGGAACCACTTTCTGCGTCCCGTTTTCTGCCCTGGTTCGGGCTGTCATTTTTCAGTTCATTCTCCGGTTCCGGATTCATTTCCGGCCCTTTCCATTATTCCTTCTTGAGAACTGATACACCTGTGTCTGTGGTAGCTCCGCCCAGATCCTCTCCTTCGAGAGCCTGTACGCATGCCTTAACACCCTCGTAGCCCATTACGTCCGGGTTCTGAGCCATGGTGCACAGAAGATATCCGTCGTCGATTAAGCCAAGGATTGCATCAGACTTATCAAAGCCGACACCGATAATCTCGCTGTTTCCGGAAGCCTTGATTGCATTTCCTGCACCTGTTGTGGAGCCCTCGTTGCATCCGAAGATTCCTACAACGCCCTGTGTAATGTAGTTCTCGGCAATGCTCTGGGATTTTGCTGCGTCTCCCTCGCCGTACTGTGTTTCAAGAATCTCATAGTCTGTTCCCTCAAATGCAGAGCGGAAGCCTTCCTCACGCATAACGGTGGAATCGGTAGCCGCATTTACATTGATAATTCCGATAGAGCCGGAGGTAACGCCTGCTGCCTCGAGAGCCTTGATCATCTCCTCACCGGCCGTCTTGCCTGCTGCCTTGTTGTCTGTGGAGAAGGTTGCCTCTGCCTCTACATTGGCCGGAGAGTCAACATACACAATCTTCACACCTGCGGATGCAGCCTCATTTAAAGCGGAGGAGATCGCATCCGGGCCGTTGGCTGCCACCATAATTGCCTCATATCCGCCTGCTACCGCGTTGTTCACGCACTCGATCTGCTGTGCGTCATCCTTTGTGTTCGGGGACATGAAGGTTACGGAAACGCCGAGCTCCTCAGCTGCCTTCTGAGCCCCCTCATTTAAGGTAACCCAGTGCTGGTCAATGGAGTCCATGGTGATCAGGGCAATCTTCCACTCCTTGCTTGCCTTCACATCTGCACCGGCCTCAGCCTCTGCTTCGGCTGCCTCTGTCGTCTCCTCTGCTGCAGTGGTCTCAGCCTCTGCTGCCTTTGTTGTCTCAGCCTGTGTTCCTGCGGCCTCCTGTGTTCCTGAGCTGCATCCTGCCAGAGAAACTGCTGCCAGGCATGCGGTGCACAGTGCTGCTGCCAACCTCATTTTTTTCATGTTTTTTTCCTCCTGTTTTTTCTTTTTTCTATCCATCAGCGCCTTGCGGCGTCAATGATACTCGTCTTACAGATTTGGCCCTGTTCTGTCCGTGTATCTGTTTTGCGCTATTTCTCCTGAGCGGAAGATGTGTGTCTCTTCTTAAACAGCCCTTTTCTGAATACCACAT
>JAHZAR010000088.1:2834-10074 GCA_019423835.1 Clostridiales bacterium
AACACTACGATAACGCCGATTACCAGTCTCTGGATTCCCACCTGCACGCCGATCATGTTGAGGCCGTTCTCAAGAGTCTGCCAGACAGCCGCTCCTGCCAGGGTTCCCAGAAGGATGCCTGTTCCGCCGAGAGGTGAAATTCCGCCGATTACGCCTGCCGCCACGGCATACATCTCATACATGTTTCCTGCCTCCATATTTCCCATGTTGGCCTGCCCGCAGAGGATTAAGCCTACCACGAAGGAACAGAAGGCGCTGACGATATAGGTCTTCGTCACTGTTGACACTACGCTGACGCCTGAGAGCTTTGCAGCCTCCACGTTAGAGCCGATCGCATAAATATGACGGCCGGTTCTCGTCTTGGAGAGCAGGAAAAAGAATATTACAAACAGGATAATGGCAATCCAGAAGGTGTTGTAAACACCGGCTGTCTTTCCGTAGTAGAACAGATTCTGAAATCCGTCTGCTGCTTCCTTGCCGATTCCGGAGCTGATAGCGTCTGTATTTCTGTTCCCGTTTACCATGTAGGCCACACCTCTGGCCACGAACATGGTTCCCAGTGTTGCGATAAACGGAGGAAGCTGGCATTTTCCTACGAGGATTCCGTTGATCACGCCGATTGCCAGACAGCAGCACAGCGTAATCAGAATCGCCGCTGCCGGGGTAATGCCGTGGGTCATAAGCGTCGCTGAGATCATGGCGCTCATTCCCACCACAGAACCGATGGAAAGGTCAATGTTTCCTGTAATAAGCACATAGCTCTGTCCGATACCGATAATCAGATATTTGGACATGGAGCGCAGAAGGTTCATCACATTCTGGCCCGAAAAGACGGTGGGATTAATCATTCCGAAGGCGATATAGATAACAATCAGACCTACAAACGCCGTCATGGCTCCCCTCATTCCTCGTATATTCAAAAATCGTTTTAATGGATCCTGCTTTTTGCTGTTCATGTTCATCCTCCCCTTACTTTGCTTCGGCCTCCAGCTTATTTTCAAACTGGGTTGCCAGAGTCAGGATGCCGCTCTGAGTCGCCTCCTCTGCGCTCATCTCCCCAGTGATGCGTCCGTCGCACATGACAATGATCCGATCCGCGATTCCCATGACCTCCGGCATCTCAGAGGACACAAACATGACGGCAATCCCCTGTTTTTTCAGATCGTTCATCAGATTATAAATCTCCACCTTGGCGGCCACGTCGATTCCTCTCGTAGGCTCGTCAAAGATCACGACTCTGGAGTTTCTGGCCAGCCATTTTCCAACAACCACCTTCTGCTGGTTGCCGCCGGAGAGGTTGCCTGTGTTTACCTCCACACTGGGTGTCTTGACCTTCAGGTTCTCCACCACCCGGTCACACATCTCCAGCTCCTTCTGGCTGTTAATGACTCCGAATTTATTACAGAGCAGATCCAGATTCGGAAGGGCAATATTGTGGCGGATGCTGAGCTTGGTGCACAGCCCGTCCTTCTTTCTGTCCTCCGGCGCAAGCACGATTCCTGCCCGAATCGCATCCTCCGGCTTCCGTATGGTCACCGGCTTTCCGTCGAGAATAATTTCCCCGCCCTCCTTCGGATCCACGCCGAAGATCGCTCTCGTAGTCTCTGTCCGTCCGGCTCCCATCAGCCCTGCAAAGCCCACGATCTCCCCCTCGTAGAGGGAAAAGTTTACATTCCGGACCATATGCCCCGCATTCAGGTTTCTTACCTCCAGGACCTTCTTTCCCTTCTTGCAGGACACACGCGGGAATTTTTCCTTGATCTCACGGCCCACCATGTTCGCAATAATCTCATCCAGTGTCGTGTCCCTGAAATTCATGGATGTGATGAACTGTCCGTCCCTCATAATCGTAACCCGGTCTACGATGTGGGACAGCTCCTCCAGCCTGTGCGAGATGTAAACGATGCCGCAGCCTTTCGCCTTCAGATCCCTGATAATTCGGAACAGATCCTCAATCTCCCTGGCTGTCAGGGCCGATGTGGGCTCATCCATAATCAGGATTCTCGCATGGGTGGACAGAGCCTTCGCAATCTCCACCATCTGCTGCTTGGACACAGGAAGCTCTCCGACCACCTGTCCTGGATCCATGTCAATTTTAAGCTCCTCCAGGATCCTGGCGGCTTCCTCCTCCATCTGCGCGTTTGAGAGGACGCCTGCCTTTACCTTTTCCCGTCCGAGGAACATGTTTTCCGCCACCGACAGATGGCGGCACATATTCAGCTCCTGGTGGATAATGGCGACACCGATCTCCTGGGCCTGCCTGGGAGTCAGATCTCCGTACTCCTTCCCGAAAATTTCAAGGCTTCCCTCGTCCCTGGTATAGACGCCGCTGAGAATCTTCATGAGGGTACTCTTCCCTGCTCCATTCTCACCTAAAAGGGCCATCACCTCACCGGAACGAAGCTCAAACTGCACATGGTCAAGGGCCTTGACACCCGGGAAATTCTTGCTGATATTTTTCATGGAAACAATCGTTTCACCCATCTGTACCACCTGTTTTCCCTTCCCTTTTTCATTTCAGTTATCTTTTCCAATCTGTTTTTATTATATCAGAAGCTTTTTGTGCATTTAAGGGGTGAAATCTTTTTATTGTAGGGGTTTTTTTATCGAATTTGTATTTATAATATCTTTTTTACTTGATTTATTTGTGTATTTTTGATATAGATATATGATTCAGACGGTTCGAAATGTCCTTATGCTTTGATGCCTTGGCAGTCTGCCGGCCTTACGGCCCTCCGGCCAGGCGGAGTGATGGAGCAGCACACCGCCTTTCGCCGTGACAGTTCTTCTTTCCTGTCTTAACAGGATATGGCAGGTATTATATGTCTTCCGGAAGCTGGCTTTTGGCTCTTCTGGCTGCTCTCTTCTCCATCCTGAAATACAGCCAGCCGCCCAGAACCGCAGACAGAAATTCTGTAACCGGAACTGCCAGCCACACGCCGGTCAGGCCTCCGGCCTCCGCCATAAAAAATGCCATGGGGATGAGCAGCACAAGGCCTCTCAGAAGAGAAATCACCTGGGCCGGCACCGCCTGTTCCACAGCGGAAAAATAGGTGGAAAGCACAATGTTGAGTCCCACGAAAGGCACAGATATGAAATACAGCTTCAGCCCGCTAACCGCTATCTGCCCCATCCTTTCACTGTTTTCACTGTTAAAGATGCCGACGATAGGCTCTGCAAAGCCAAAGAGCCCTCCATAGATCAGAACCGACAAAGCTAATACAACTGCGGCTGCCCAGCGCAAAAGCTGCACTTCCCTCTCTTTTCTTCCATACCCGTACTCTCTGCTCACCAGAGGCTGGATTCCCTGTCCGACTCCTGAGTATACAGCCACGACTACAAGAGCAATATTCGCAGTCACGCCGTAGGCAGCTACTCCGGTGTTTCCCTCCAGCTCCAGTATGATTTTATTAAATACAATCATGACAATCCCCGAGGAAAGCTGAGCTAAAAGCGAAGGGAATCCCAGGGAAACGTTCATCTTTACCTGCTTTGGCAGGAGGCCTGTTTTCACTGCGTGGAAGCCCTTTGACCGCTTCAGCCAGTGCGGCGACATAATGGCAATTCCTATGACAGGGGCGAGTCCTGTGGCCAAAGCTGCCCCGAAAATTCCCATGCCAAGAGGGAACATGAAGACATAATCGAGAATAATATTGGAAAAACTGCCCCCGATGGTGGCTCTCATGGACATTCCCGGATTTTTATCATTTCTCACAAAGCAGAGAAATATGTCATTCAGTAAAAAGGCCGGTGAAAAGAGCATGAGGACTTTTAAATACGTATTTGTCATCTCAAGCACAGCCTCATCCGCTCCCAGCAGGACGGCGAGCCTTTCTGAAAACAGGAGTCCTGTAAGGACAAAAAAGACTGAACAGGCTCCTGCCAGAAAAAGCGTATTCGTAAACATAAGGTTCGCCTCTCTGTCCTCGCCTCTGCTTTTGCAGATGGAGAACCTGGTCGCGCCTCCCATGCCGAGCATCAGCCCTGTTCCATGGATCACATCATAGATCGGTATCGCCAGATTAAGGGCGGCTAGGCCATCTGTTCCAAGTCTCTGAGATACAAAAAATGTATCTGCCAGAATATAGCAGGAAATTGCCAGCATTCCTGCTACGCTGAGCGATATATACTCTGCAAACTCTCTGTAGATCTTTCCCATATATACTGTCTCCTCCCTGTTGTTTTTGCCTGATAAAAACTGGCTGCCGGTTCCCTGCAGAGGGCTGGCAAGGCGCAGGGCGCTTTCCTCTGTCCGTCAGGGGCCCTGCACCTTTCAGCATCGCTTTTTCCCGGCCGGGAGAGGCGGAAAAACCTGCCGAACCCCCTGTCAAAGAAAAAGAGCGTTAAGTTTTGTATCTGCTTCGGCCTAACGATACAAAATTTAACGCTCTTACCCGGCGGCAATCCATCTCTATCAAGCTGTGTGTAAGAATAGCAGAAAACTTCAGGTCTGTCAACTAAAAATCCAAAGCCCATTTTCCACAGAACCGGCGAAGCTTCGGCTCTCCGCCGCCGTGCCTCTCTTATTTCTGGTTAATATAGTTGACCAGCCCTCCGGCTTCAATGATCTTCTGCATAAACGGCGGGAAGGCCTGCCCTTCAAAGCTCTCCCCTGTAGTCTTGTCTGTAATCACTCCGCTGTCAAAGTCAATCTCTACCTCATGCCCTGCCTGTATGGAAGCGGCAGCCTCCGGACATTCGATGATGGGAAGGCCGATGTTGATGGCATTCCGGTAGAATATCCTGGCGAAGGTCTCTGCAATGACGCAGCTGATGCCTGCGCATTTGATGGCCAGAGGCGCGTGCTCCCTGGAGGATCCGCAGCCAAAGTTTTTCTCGGCTACAATGATGTCTCCCTTCTGCACCCGGTTCACAAAGTCTTTATCAATATCTTCCATGCAGTGCTTCGCAAGCTCCTCCCCTTTTGTGGCATTTAAGTACCTTGCAGGGATAATTACGTCTGTGTCTACGTTATCTCCATATTTGAATACATGTCCGCACGCCTTCATCTCTTCTCCTCCTAGTCCATAATCTCACAGGGGCTGCTGATCTTTCCTGTCACCGCGCTGGCAGCTGCCACTGCAGGGCTTGCCAGATAAACTTCTGAGTCCACGTGGCCCATGCGGCCTACAAAGTTCCTGTTTGTGGTGGAAACGCAACGCTCCCCGGCTGCCAGGATTCCCATATAGCCGCCCAGGCACGGGCCGCAGGTGGGGGTGCTGACCACTGCTCCCGCTTCGATAAAGGTTTCCATGAGTCCTTCCTTAATGCACTGAAGATAGATAGCCTGTGTAGCGGGGATCACGATGCAGCGGACTCCTTTCTTCACCTTTCTTCCCTTTAAGATCTCCGCGGCGATCCGCATATCCTCCAGTCTTCCGTTGGTGCAGGAGCCGATCACCACCTGATCGATGGCTATATCGCCTGCCTCGTCGATGGTTTTTGTGTTCTCGGGAAGATGAGGGAAGGCTACCGTCGGCTTGAGAGAAGACAAATCGATGGTATAGACTGCCTCATACTCTGCATCCTCGTCTGCCTCGTAGATCTGAAACTCCCGTTTCGAGTGCTCCGTCATATACTGGACAGCCTTCTCATCCACAGGGAAAATTCCGTTTTTCCCGCCTGCCTCAATGGCCATATTGCAGATAGTGAACCGGTCGTCCATGGACAGATTCCGGATTCCGTCGCCTGTAAATTCCATGGATTTATAGAGTGCTCCGTCCACTCCGATCATTCCGATAATGTGAAGGATCACGTCTTTTCCGCTGACCCATTTTCCCGGCTTTCCCGTCAGCACAAATTTGATGGCAGACGGAACCTTGAACCAGGCTTTTCCGGTCACCATCCCGGCAGCCATGTCCGTGCTTCCCACTCCTGTGGAAAAAGCTCCGAGGGCTCCGTAGGTGCAGGTGTGGGAGTCTGCCCCGATTACTGCATCTCCGGCTACCACCAGGCCTTTTTCCGGAAGGAGGGCATGCTCAATCCCCATCTCCCCCACGTCAAAGTAGTTGGAGATCTCATGGCGGCAGGCGAAATCGCGGCAGCACTTGCAGTTTTCGGCTGACTTTATATCCTTGTTGGGGATAAAGTGATCCATGACAAGGGCAATTTTGTCCTTATCAAATACGGTCTGGGTGTTCATTTTTTTCATCTCTGCGATGGCTACCGGAGAGGTGATGTCATTTCCGAGAACTAAGTCGAGATCCGCTTCTATTAACTGGCCGGCTTTCACCGACTCAAGGCCGGCATGAGCGGCCAGGATTTTCTGAGTCATAGTCATACCCATGGTTATAATCCTCCTTGGAATGGTTGATGATCTGCGGCAGCAGTGCCAGGCTCGATTCCGCTTCGCTCCATCTCGCTCGCGGGCTCGCGCCCTATGAAAACAGACGGCACAATACCTCTTATGTGCAAGCACAACGTGGTATTGTGCCGCCTGTTTTCGCACTGCTCTCTGCTGTCGCGAAAAGTCTATTTACATCTTACCATAGGGGCTGGTATAATACCAATATATATTATGAATAGGAAATATAAAGTTCGGTTATAGATTTTATTTTCCTGTTTTCTTTTTCGTAATCTTTCAGAGGTGAGTATATGGAACAGCATTTATCGCAGTACAAAATTTTTTATGCCGTCGCTAAAGCAGGAAATATTTCAAAGGCTGCCAAAGAGCTTTTTATCAGCCAGCCTGCTATCAGCAAGGCAGTCAGCAAGCTGGAGGAGAGTCTGGGCGTGCCGCTTTTCACAAGGAATTCCAGGGGAGTCCAGCTGACGGTGGAGGGACAGGTGCTCTTCAGCCATGTGAGCAACGCGTTCGATACCTTAAGCCGCGGTGAGAATGAACTTCGCAGGATCAAGGATTTCAATATCGGACAGATTAAGATCGGAGTCAGCAATACGCTTTGCAAGTATGTGCTTCTCCCCTATCTCAAGGGCTTTGTGGAGAAAAATCCCCACATCAAGGTGACCATCGACGGACAGGCCACAGCCAAAACCGTTTCCATGCTGGAACAGCAGCAGCTTGACATTGGTCTGGTGGCGGAGCCGAAGACCAAGCGGAACCTGAAATTTATCCCCCTGATGCAGATTGAAGACGGATTTGTCTGTACGAAGAGTTATCTGGAAAATCTGTATCTCAGGGAGGGGCGTGATGCGGATCTCTTCTCCACGGGAACCATCATGCTGTTAGACCGCAGCAATATGACCCGAACCCACATCGACGCCTGGTTCGCGGAAAATG
>JAHZAR010000088.1:10084-11004 GCA_019423835.1 Clostridiales bacterium
GTCTTGGCATTGGCTGTGTGATCAAGGACTTCGTCAGAAAAGATCTGGAGGAGGGAAGCCTGATGGAGATTCCCCTGTCAGCTCCCATACGCAGGAGAACCATCGGCTTTGCCTATAATCCATCCTATGCCACAAAGACAACCAGCCAGTTTATCCGGTTCTGTCTGCCGGAAAAAGAAAACGGACCGTCTTCTCTTCTCTGAAAACAGCGGATGCGCCATCATCCTTTCGGACAATGACGCATCCGCCGTTTCATAATCTTGAGGTATAGTAAATGTTCTTGCAAGCAATAGAATAATAAAGTAACGATGACCGTTCAGGATGGTCAGGCCGGGCGTTGAAACCCTTAGTTGTCCAGCAGCTTGCTGCTGTTGTTCCAGCTGTAGAGCTTTCTTAACTCCTCGCCGGTCTTCTCCAGCTGGTGAGCTGCCTCTCTCTTTCTCATGGCATTGAAATGCGGGCAGCCAACCTGGTTCTCAAGGAGCCAGTTCTTTGCGAAGGTTCCGTCCTGAATATCAGACAGGATCTGCTTCATGGCTTTCTTTGTCTCATCTGTCACAATCTTCGGCCCTGTGATGTAGTCGCCGAATTCTGCTGTATTGGAAATAGAATATCTCATTCCTGCAAATCCGCTCTCGTAGATTAAGTCTACAATCAGCTTCATCTCATGAATACACTCAAAGTATGCGCTCTCAGGCTCATAACCGGCCTCAACGAGAGTTTCAAATCCAGCCTTCATCAGAGCTGTCACACCGCCGCAGAGAACTGCCTGCTCACCGAACAGGTCTGTTTCTGTCTCCTCGCGGAAGGTAGTCTGAAGAACGCCTGCCCTTGCGCCGCCGATTGCCAGGGAGTAAGCTAAAGCCAGGTCATGAGCCTTGCCTGTGTAGTCCTGAGCAACTGCGATTAAGCAGGGAACG
>JAHZAR010000089.1 GCA_019423835.1 Clostridiales bacterium
TTTTACCTGAAATTCTTCTGCTCCTTCAGTTCCGTCTATCAGAATTTTCGTTCCCTCGGCGGTAAAAACAGTCTCAACCGGAGCATCCGGATCCATATCGATATAAAACCCGCAGCTCCATACTGCGTAAAATGCGGCCAGACCAAGCACACCTGCGGCTATGACAATGATCATAAATCTTTTCATCCGTGTTTCCCTTCTTCCGCATAAACTTATCAGTATAAAACAGTTCCCGCATTTTTCGATGTCTGACAGTACTGCCTGAGGCTTTCAATATGCTCATCCAGCCAGTTTCCCCGCCTTACCATATAACTGATCATATTTTCCGTCGCTTCCTGGTAGCTTGCCGGATTCACATCCGCAAAGGTTTCTCCGCTTCCTGCATCTGCTCTTCTTCTCTCATACATGGGAATCTGTCTCCAGTCCCAGGTATAGCCCCACACCTCATAGTTTCTGTCTACCGCTGTTCCAAGCCATTTCTCTGCCGCCTGTATATAGGTACGCAGATACTCCTCGGAAAGAATTCCCCTGCGCAGTTCTCTGTATCTGGAAATCACACGTTCCACGAAACGTTCGCTCTTCATCAGCTGGCTGTAAAAACCGTTCTGAGAGACAATGAAGCTCTCCGCTGGCATTACTGTTGTATAATTGTCCAGCACATTGTTATAATCCCATACAGGTCCGATATGAAGCTTTTCTCTCACATCCTTATAAAAATAGGTGGATGCCTGAAAGATGTCATTATTCCCCACAAATTCCTGAAGAATATAATAATCTACAAAGGACTGCTCATCCAGATATTTCACATAAAAATCCGGATCGCTTCCCGCCTCATCCGAATAGACTGCCTTTTCAATTTCACTGAAGTCTGCCTGTATGTACATTTTCACATCTTCATTTAACGCCCGCAGCCCCGGATAAGCGATTTCTATCTGCCTGCCCGGTTCCAGTTTTTTTGAATAAAAAGAAAAGGTCTCCACAGACCTGTCAAGTTCTGCTTTCGGTTCAATGTGGAGCATATAACTCATCACCGGATCTCCTTCTTGATACGGTGTCAGATTCACGCGCGTTTCGGATACTGCAATGGTTTCCATCAGCACATATACGCCCATGTACTTTCCGTCCAGAATCAGCTCACAAAAACGGACATTCGGCGCATATCCCATAATCTCCGCCGAAAGATTCATCCACATATAATTCCTTATCAGCGTCTTGTCAAGGAATGGGCCATGCAGGGCCCAATCGGAAGATGCTCCCATCCCGAGCAGCGGCAGAGGATTTTTCTGGGCCGGATCCTCCTTCGTCAATTTAATTCTGTAATTTGACTTATCAAATGCCCGGGAGGAATTTCCCCTGATATGAATCAGGATATCGCTCTCATAATCCGCCGTTCCCTCAGAATCATGCCATTCCCCTTCTGCCTCGATCGTCCGGATTCTTGCCGCGATCTCTGTCTCACCATTCTCTCCGGTCTCTTCTCCGATGACTGCATTCTGCTGCTCATCCATAACCGCCTTTCCCGGTATCGTATGGTACTCTCCGTCTTTCGCTGTATCGATCTCTATGATCGGCAGATGGGTAACCAGCCCGTCTGACTCCGGTTTCTCCCCCAGTTCTGTCTCATCCGGCTGCTCCAGATGCTGGTGGTATCTGACTGAATCCGTGCCCCCATCCAGAACAGTGAAAAGAACTGCCGCTCCCAAAACGCCTATCGTCACTCCTGCATATAGCAATCTGTTTCTTCTCACGCTGTTCACCCGCTGATCTCATCGCTCTGTGCCACCACATTCACATATTCCACATTTCCCTGATCATATAAGTACTCTGTAATTTTCTTCTCATTCTTGTAGCTTTCCATATAGACTTTCCGGGTCATCTCATAGATAAGCTCCACATGGGTGGGCGTGGTGTTTTTTACCTTCAGCACAGCCTTCTGCTTATAATATCTCGAGATAATTCCCTCCAGATCCAGTTCTTTTTCATTGGCCGCGCGGATTATCAGCAGCATCCGGTTCTCGTTCCGGACTCTTCCAAATATCAGCAGAACCACAAATACAACCCCTGAGCCGATTCCGGCCACCTGATAATCCCCCACACCGCAGCAGATACCGATTATAATGGCCCAGAAAATGTATGTCGTATCTCTCGTGTCTTTAATCGCTGTACGGAAACGCACAATAGAAAGGGCGCCTACCATACCAAGCGACAATGCCACGTTATTCCCGATGACAGTCATCACCGCCCCTGTCAGAATCGCCAGAGTAAGAAGCGATACGTTGAATTTCTTGCTGTAAGTCGTTCCCGCATGGGTATACCAGTATGATATGTACACCAAAATGCCGAACACTGCTGATGCTGCAATGCGGAAAACAATATCTTCTGTAGTCAGGGTTCCGCTTTCCTGCAGTATTTGATATAAATATTCTCTCATCTGTATTTTCTCTCTTTCTTTCATGAAACAGAATTGCTGAAACCAAAGGCATGAGCGGTACTCTTTAAAAATGGTAATGCATACTCACTGCTCTGCCCAGACAGTATTTGCTAACGGCCAGCTCTCCCGTACCTGCGTTCATCAGAATATCTTTGATATATTCAAGCAAAAAGCCATTGAACTTTATTTCCAGGATAACCAGATATGGATTCATCAATGGATTCTGCAGCAGCTCCTCTGAAAAAATGTCCATGCTGTTCTCTGTCCCGACGATGTGATGATCAAAGGTGATTCTGGTGGAGTTTTCCTCCGCTATAAATGCCTTCCGCTTATACTCGATCACCGTCTTCGGCAGATAGCAGAACTGATTCATCATCCAGAAACACTCTGCCGCAAAAGGATCCTCATATTTCAGGAGCACACTGTAATCCCTGTGAATTAGTGCCTGTGCATCCTGCCGGCTTACCTTCAAGGACCGTTTTTTCTGCATGGCTCCCTGCTTCTGCTTCATTTCCAGCTTGGCATATGGGGAATCCGGGCCATAATTTCTCAGCCGGATTTTCCTTCTCAGCTCCACACCATCCTCTTTTTCCTGATAATCCCGGTTATCAATACTGTCAAAATACAGGGAACGGATCGTGTATCCCTCGCCGCGGTTATTTGGATCTTCCTTTACTACCTCTTTTACCCGGTTGCTCAGCTCATAATATTTGTTCAGAGAAATCAGGAACTTCTTCTCCTGACGCAGTACTTCATTCATATGGATGTTCCTCTTTGATTCCGTTTGCAGCAGAAGAATTGCGTTATCCTTCAGGAAACAATGAGATCCTCTCAAATTCTTCTCCGCAGTGTAAAAAAATATAAAAGCTACTATTACCTGTCATTATTAGTATAGAAAATATTTAGTTAATTGTAAAGGTGATCTGTTATTAAAGGCCAGGCAGATCTGCCTTGGAATTTTACAGGATAAAGATGATAAAGACTATGATTCAGAGCCTCATTTTTAACGTTATACACTCTATACACAGGTAAAGCCCTGCTCTGTTTCGGGTATCCCAGGAACGCCCTGCCGTCCTGTTTCCAGACTGGCAGGAGATTCCGCCATTCCGGGCGGACATTGGCCACGCGTTCCTGATTTGCTTATACCACGGTGCTTGAATATCGAATACCTATCTTTTGTATTTATCCATGTATTTTCTGTATGGATAAAAGCACAGAAACCGAATCTGTGCCGAACCTCTGGATATCACTCTCCATCCTGGTGAAAAAGGATGATTAAGAAGTCACTTCATATGTACACTGCATGACTCCTGTTTTCATATGTTATTTTCCAGATTTTTTCTGATTCTTCTCCATAAAAATACGGACAGAAGAACCGCTATGTAATCAGTCAGAGACTGTCCCAGAATCACGCCTTCCAGTCCAAAGAATGCCCGCAGAAGATACAGAAGAGGAATCAGCAGAATTCCCTGGCGCAAAACAGACAGCAGTGTGGCCGGAGAAGCGTGGCCCACGGACTGCATACAGTTCATGTTCACGAAGAGGAACCCGATCACTGGTCCTGAAAGCATATAAGCGATCAGCATCTGAACCCCATAGGCAACCACCTCTTCATCACTGATAAACAGGCGTATAATAGGCTCCCTGAAAACAAAGTACAGAACCGTGGCTACCACCCCCGCAGCCAGGCAGCATTTCTTTGTGTAAGACTCCACGCCCCGAAATCTCTGTATATTCCCGGCCCCATAATTATAACCCAGAAGGGGCTGCACCCCGTTGGCCAGGCCCATCTGAAGAAAGGTGATAAACATATTGGCTTTAAATACAATGCCGATCGCAGCCACCGGAGCGTTTCCGTACCCCACCAGAAGCTGATTCAGCACAATTGTAGACACACTCATCAGCGCGGAGAAAATAGCAGTGGGCAGTCCGGAGGTGCAGGTTCTGGTCAGAATCCCCTTCTTCACCGCAAAATCCTTCCAGCGGATGGAGAGCACTCTGCTTTTTTTCAGAAAATACCACAGGTAATAGGCACTGGCAAGAATGTTGCCTATGGTGGTGGCAATGGCGGCTCCGGCAGTTCCCTGCCCCAAAACGGAAATAAAAATAGGATCCAGCACAATATTTGCCACAGTGCCAACCATACTTCCGATCATAGCCTCCTTGCTGGCTCCCTCTGCCCTGACTACAAAGCTGGCCGCCGCTGACCAGATAATGAAGGGCGCGCCGTAGGATATATGCAGTGTATAGCCTCTGGCAAATTCATACGTCTCACTATTGGCGCCGAACAGACCCAGTATGGGATCCATGAATACAAGCAGAACCACCATGAAAACGGCTCCTACAATCAGGGATGCGTACGTCACAAAGGAAGACGTATTTTTAGCTCTTTTCTCATTCTTCTCTCCCAGAGCCATGGATAGAACAGCGCTGCCTCCCATACCGAACATATTGGCAAATGCCATCATCAGAATAAAAATCGGGTTCGTCAGGCTTACCGCGGCCACCTGAAGGGGATCTCCTGTCTGTCCCACAAAAAAAGTGTCCGCCATATTGTAAAGTACTGTCACCAGACTGCTGATTACGCTGGGGACTGCCATTTTGGCCACTGCTTTGGAAATTTTCATACTTCCCATCAATTCATGTTCGTCCATCTCTACTCTTCCTCCAGATTCTCAAGCATTTTTTTTGCAATTCTCATAAAAGTCTTCTGTTCTTTCTGCGTTATGCCACGAAGCAGAACGGCCTCGGAATCTTCAATCTCACTTTTTAAGACATTCCGGATTTTCTCAGCCTTATCTGTAAATGCAATCTTCTTGTATCTGCCATCCATCTCGTCTGGGATCCGGACAATCAGGTTTTCTTCTTCCAGATGCTTCAAGACCTCCGTGGCCGTGGAGGGCCTGAGTCCGAATTCCTCTTCAATCTCCTTCTGGTAAACATTACGTATCTCACTCTCCACCAGAATGTAGTTCAATATATTCCCTTTGGCCCCGGTGATCCCCAGGGTTTCCTGGGCTTTTTTAGAGCGCCGCCGCAGGCGGTTGGAAATTTTGTTGATCATTTTCCCCGCTTCCATTTATTCTCCCCTTCTTTCAGATAATTATTTCGGTTCCTAACTATATTAATCCAATTCCTCTGCCTTGTCAAGATAGGATAATCCTTTCTTGTCCCGTCTTATTCCCGCTGCTTTGTGTCCCGTACGGTTAATATGCAAAAGCAGAAACCGCCGCTTTTTAGATAGTGACGGCTTCTGCGATATCGTTCTGAGCCATTACAGAAAATCCTGCCTCTCTCCTGCACTGCACCGGCATGAATGTCACCGCAGCAGCAAACGGCAACCACTGAATAGTTGCATCGATTGTATGGCCATGATATGATGAAATAAAAGTAAAGGGGTGATTTTAGCATGGAACTGCGAACACTTCGATATTTTCTTGCCGCAGCACAAGAAGAAAACATTACCAGAGCCGCTGAATTGCTGCACATAACTCAGCCAACCTTAAGCCGTCAGATGATGGAGCTGGAAAAAGAGTTGGGGGCTACGCTGATGCTTCGGGGGAAAAACGGATTATCCTTGACAGATGACGGTATATTTTTTCGCCAGCGGGCAGAAGAAATTGTCGAACTGGCAGATCGGCTGGAACAGGCCTTTGCAGAAAAAAATACAGAGGTCAGTGGAATAATTTCTATCGGTGCCACTGAAGCCATTGGAAGCAGGATGTTTGCGAAACTGATCAGGCAGTTTTCTGATAAATATCCCATGGTGCAGTTTGATTTGTATAATGAAATGGCTGATTATATTAAAGATCGTATGGACAAGGGATTGATTGATGTGGGTTTGCTGTTAGAACCCGTCGATACATCAAAATATGACTTTCTACGACTTTCCCAGAAAGAAACCTGGGGTGTGCTTATGCGGAATGATCATCCATTATCCGGACAAGAGTCTGTTAATCCAGATGAGATTGCACAATATCCGCTGATTCTGCCCCTGCGTGAAAGGGTTCGCGCTGAAATCTTGAATTGGTTAAACTGCGAGGAAAAAGATTTACATATACCGCTCAGTTATACGCTCCTCTCCAATGCAGTGCTGCTTGTGGAGGAAGGATTGGGAAGCGCTTTCTGCCTGGATGGCGCTCTGGCGATTCACAGCAGTCCCAAGCTGCGTTTTATTCCTATCCATCCAGAGCACACGACCCGCAGCGTTTTAGTATGGAAGAAGAATCATGTGTTCTCACCGGCAACATCACTGTTTATTCAGGAAATCAACATGCTTCGTGCAAAAATAGAACGAGAACTTGTCCTGTAAGAATTTTTGAGAAATGAGCCTCAAAGATGACTTTTGCGGTTCCAGACAGGAGGGCACAGAGGGAGTGTGGAATTTTCCACGAAGCGCCTATTACAAAACTCAGGTTCCTATACCCTCAAACCGGCAGATAGCATAGGAAGAATCCGGCCGGAAGGTGAAGCAAGTCTGCGATGATGCAAAGCAGAAAGCATCAACCAGAAATGATGTACTGATATTGCCTGTATCTACATAACTCCACGCCTTGCCGGTAGGATATGCAGAAAAGAAACTACTTTCGATTCAATCGGCAGAATGTCTCCAGAACTGTGAAACTGATGAGCCGCCCATAGCAACCGATAGCTGCCTGTGAGTAGAGGAATAAAATATGCCCATATTACTTGATCATCAATTGCAAGGACATATACCACATGATATCTTAGCTTTTCCTGTTGCATTTTATTGTGATGAACTTGCTGCTCTGCCAAACCGTGCGGGACCTATGCACTGGCATCCCTGCTTCGAGATCGCCACAGCGCAAAGCAGTGTCCTGGACTGTCAAGTGGGACAGATCCATACGATTCTGGAGCCGGGGGACAGCGCAGCATCTGCTGTATATTGGAAGCAATCTTTCGCAATTTTGATTCCCTGCCAAAATCCGAAGCATCACGGGTACATCTGAACACCCAAATACGCCTCCAGAAAATGCTGACGTATATTTACGAGAATTACGCCCAAACGGTCACTCTGGCAGATATTGCTGGCGCCGCCAATATCAGCCGAAGCGGAGCGGGGCGATGTTTCCAATCCTACCTGGGGTGTTCTCCAGTTGAGGCGCTCATTCAGTACCGCCTTCAAACAGCGCAGCGTTTGCTGCAGGAAGCCTCACTGACTCTGCAGGAGATCCGTTTTGCCTGCGGGTTCCATTCCGTAAATTACTTCAGCCGTCAATTTCGCAGAAGGTAAGGATATTTCCCTGGGGAAAAACGCAAATTAGGTAAATAGCGCTTTTGTTTGATGCTATATTATCTTTATCTTTGATGGTTTTGATTATATAATACGCTTAAATTTGCGTGTGGAAGGAGATACATCATGGAATTTAAGTAGTTAAACAAAAGCCTGATCAGACCGACGGAGGACAGGAGCGGGATCACGGCGCCGGCCCAGACCGATTTCTTCTGCAGCAGCGTCAGCGAGTGTCAGGAGAGGATTCCTCCAGAATCCCTTTGCAATGCTTTCTATTACGATGCAGAAGTGGAAGGGGGCTTTATGCCCAAGGTAAAAGTCTCCCATGACTTTCAAGATACCTGTGATTCCGCCTCCGTGATGGGCAAGTGTGGTAACAAAGGGAATTTTCGGCAATGCCGGCGGATGCAATCCGGAGGGAAGCACCGCCTGGCTGCAGGTTTGTCTGGTCGGCAGCAGCTTCGGGTTCCGCTGCTCCTTGGCACAAGCCCCCGTGGGTCACGGCGGCATCCGGATCTATGAAAAGCTCCGCGTTGAGAAAAAAACTGCGAAAAACATTCGGGCAGGTAAGGGATATGGCCGAAAATCAAAAGTATCAGAAAACACTGGCGGCCTGTTATCTGGGATTTGTCACCCAGGCTATTGCCGCCAATTTTGCGCCCCTTCTGTTTTTGACCTTTCAAAACGCCTACAGGATCTCGCTGGAAAAGATTACCCTGATCCCCGTTGTGTTTTATCTGACCCAGCTGCTGATTGACCTTGTGGCAACCAAGTTTGCAGACAAAATTGGTTACCGCATCTGTGCGGTGATCTCCCAGGCAGTTTCGGCAGCAGGGCTTGTTCTGCTGGCGGTTCTCCCGGAAGTACTCCCCGTGCCCTTTCTGGGAATTCTCATTGCAGTGGTGTTTTACGCCATCGGCAGCGGCCTTGTGGAAGTGCTGGTGAGCCCCATTGTGGGAAGCCTGCCCCTTTGAAAACAAGGACGGCAGGATGAGTTTACTGCACTCTTTTTACTGTTGGGGTGCGGTGGGCGTGATCTTAGGTTCCACTCTCTTTTTCCCGGTGTTCGGCACAGAGCATTGGAGGAGCCTCACGCTGCTCTGGGCGTGTCCAAAAGCATTGGAGATTTGGCTGGCCCCTGTCTGTTTGCCGCTTTCATGGGACTCTCCCGTATGCTATACGGAAAATGAGCAAGAAACTGAACCTGGCAAAGACCATGCTGCTGTGCGTGATATGCTATTTTCTGGCTTCTCTTTCCCCCTGCCGATTCTTAGCCTGCCTGGGTGTGCCCTTTGTGGTTTCAGTGTGGGCGTTATGTGGCCGGGTACTATCAGCCTTTCTTCCCAAAGGTGTCCGCGAGGCGGCACTGCTATGTTCGCATTTTTGGCGTTAGCAGGAGATCCTTGGCGGTACAGCAGGCCCGGCAGTGGTAGGAAGTTTCTCGGAACTGTCTGGCGGCAATCTGAGAACAGGACTGCTGGCCGCCACAATTTTCCCGATTCTTCTGGCAGTTTGTTGGCTTGTTTTGAACCGAAGGATGAAATATCCCATCCGAAAGTGACCGAATTGCAAAAATTTCAAAAAGATACTTGTTTTATGTGTACATTTGTTCTATGCCAATGCCGCTCGCAGCATTTTGTCTGCGAACGGCATTATCTGTCGGTTATCATCAAGTCATACGAAACTTCCAACCTGTGTGATATTTGATCATCCCAATATATTTGAATGCTTCTTGGAAAGCAAAACTACCGTCTCCACATTCCCTGTTTACTGAAAGTATTCTTATCACTGCTTTTTATTGACATCATAAGACCCTAAAAAGCATTGAAAATACTATGTTTTTAAGATTTGATTAAATGAATTATCATCTAGTGCATTTTTTTATCACATGTGAAAATTTATACCGCGTTGTCAAATCGTTGTCAATGGCTACCTCTATTATGCCATATATTTATGCTTTTCAAAATCATATTTCCCCACAATTCGCAACACCCCTCTCTCATCCGTCACCATGCACTGTCCCTCATGAATTCCCGGTTCCGGGCAGAGGAAAAACTTCTCTCCTGCCGGATCTGTCTGGTAACCGGTCAGCATATAGCCGGCATCGTCAAACAGGTACCAACCGGAAGTTCCTCCGGTTACCTCGGTCAGCCAGTACCAGCCGTTTCTGGCGTAAAAACCATCCTTAAACTGATACCACCAGCGCACCCCATCAGCGGCCTGGATGAATCCCTGAGGATATTCCTTCGGCACCGCCTCCTCCGGCTCCTTCTTTGCGATTGCCGTCTTGAAGGCCTCCCAGGTGTGGGCAGTGTGGTTGTACACATAGGGATTCGGACAGATTTTTCCGGTCACATCATAATGCCGGAGCACATGATCCGCCGGAACGCTGTATTTCTCCATTAATTTCCTGGTCAGCATGGTGGCCGCCTGGACTGTAGCCTCCTCAAAGTACCAGTCCCGGCTCTCCGCCGACTGGCTGCCCTTATTCCGAACACACAGCTCAATGCCGATACTGTTGGAGTTGCGGCACTCCGGATGCCGGTAAGTCTTCGCCCCGCAGTGCCAGGCAATATCCCCATCCTCTACGCTCTGCCAGATTTCTCCGCCGAATCCCACATAGTAGTGGGCGCTGGCCCCGATATACTTGCTGGCGTAGTACCGGCAGTTGGCTTCCGCCCCGCCGATGGCCCCGACGTAATGAATCACGATGTATTTGATTCGGCTGGTGTCGCCCAGGCGGTTCAGGTTGTACGGAGTCAGCAGTTTGTTAATCTGCATCGTCAATCCCCTCCTTTCCGTCCGGGCCCATCGCATCCGGATCGATGGCTGTCTGGAAGTCCTGCAGTGCTGTTTCCGATGCTTCCCTGACCTCCTCCTGAAGCTCTGTAAACCACTTGTCGCCAAGATCTGCTCTCTGCATACTCTTTATCATATAGGCTCCTTTCCGGGAGGCCCTAAGGCCTCCCTCCATAAGTTCCGATGTCGCAACTATTTTGCCGGACCGGCCGGGGTGTTGCCCTGTCCTTCCGCTGCGGGACCTGTAGGAGTGTTACCCTGTCCCTCTGCTCCAGGGCCGACTGGGGTATTCCCTTTACCTTCCAGTCCGGGACCGACTGGAGTATTTCCCTTTCCCTCCAGTGCCGGACCCTCGGCCGAACCGTCACGGCTGCAGGCTCCGGCCATCTCCGCTGTGATGTGGGTGCCTGGCGCCTCCTGATTAAAGGTTCCGTCCTTGTGTAATTCGCAGT
>JAHZAR010000090.1 GCA_019423835.1 Clostridiales bacterium
TGGCCAGAGCCGGCTGCTGAGGCCAACATACAGAAATAACAAAGATAAGAATAAAAAAGGGCAAAAAGGCAGCCCGCCGTACAGACAGTCCTGCAGGAGTCTGTACGGCGGGCTGACGGTTTTTCAGGCAGCATTCTGCCTTATCCGGCGAAGCCCATAAATCCAGGCGCGAAGGACATAAACAGAGGGTTGAAAATGTCCACACAGAGCACGGAGAAAGCCGGGTAGAGAACCCAGGCGATATGGGAGTAGCCATATTTCTCCATAACAGCGCGCTCGTTGGCTACCGCGTTGGATCCGGAGCCCATTCCCATTCCAATCAGGCCGGCGCACATGCAGGCTGCGTTGTAATCGCTCTTGTACATACGGAAGCCGATAAAATAGGTAAACAGAAGCGTAGCCACTGTTACGGCAATAAGCGTGATGAGCATCGGGACAGCGGAACCGGCAATCTTGGTCAGATCCATGGTCATAATCGTGATAGCCAGGAAAATATCCAGGGAGATATGCTCAATAGTTTCCACCTCCTGAGGACGGATTTCCACATGAAGCCCCTCCAGAACATTTCTGGCGATAGCTCCGGCAAACAGGCAGCCGATAAAGTAAGGCATCTCAATCAGAGGGATCTGGCTCAGCAGAAGATAGATGGGGATACCGCAGGCTGCGATAATGGTTATCATGCAGACAGAGGACAGAAGATTCTTTGCGTCGAGAGGAAGTGCCTTCTCGCCGTCATCCTCGAATTCTGTCTCTGACGGGTCAGATGTGAGCTTGTGATTTTTAATCAGAAGCACAGCCAGAGGCCCTCCGGTAAGGCTTCCGATAATCATGCCCAGAGTGGCCGCTGATACGCCGATCTCAGTTGCACCGACGGCTCCCATACCCTCATAGACCGGGCCAAAGGCGGAAGTGGTTCCCACGCCGCCTGCCAGAGCGCCTGTTCCGATCTGGATGCCCATCAGCGGGTGCATACCCAGAGAGGAGGCGACCACGATGCCGAGAATGCCCTGAAGAAGCACCAGAAGCAGGACAGACAGAGCAATGCCGGCACAGAATTTTTTTCCGCGGTCCAGCAGCTTTCGGCTGAAGCCAAAGCCGACGCAGGTAAAGAAGATGTTCATCAGGTGATTTCCGAGCGTGGAAGTCCATTCTACGGCGAAAATACCGTTGCTCTTTAAGATACTGAGGATTACGGCAACAATCAGACCGCCGATAACCGGGGCCGGAAGGCTCCAGTCCTGGAAGACCTTTACACGCCGCACAATGCCCTTACCCAGATAAACCATAACACAGCCAAAACCGGTTGTGGCCAGAAGATCCAGAGTAAGGGTTGAGGTAGCTGGATCAAAATTCATGCTAATCATCCTTTCCCTTTCTTTTTTTCAGCCTGACCATTCTGCACAGACGCAGTTTCAGCATTCCAGTGAGGAAGGGCAGGCTGTATAAATACATACTATACACAAGTTCGCGCAGAAAAGGCAAGAAAGAAGGGGAAATTTTAACAGAAAAGAAACAAAAATATCAAAAGTCAAAATAAATAAAAAAATTGAATAACAAGGAAAAATATAGGGATTTAATGGAAAACGACAGCTTTTACTTTTCCTGCAGCGGACCTGCAGCCTCCATGACCGTACAGGCACCCTTTCAGACAACACAAATTCATATGTTGACGAAACGCCAGCTTTCCTATATACTATTTTAGGAATAAAACGAAATCAACTTGGCATCCTGCCAGTCTGGCTCTATCTTGCAATCATTTTCTGCACAAGCAGAAGGACAGCGGACAATCCGCTTAACAGGCCGGCAGAACGAAAAATCAGACCAGCTCAGCTGGATAAATCCCATATGGGACAGCAGATCGCCTTACGGAAGACGGCGGTCATTTCATATCAGAAGGACAAAGCAGTACCAGGAAGGTATTTTTACTCTGAGAATCAGGGAAAATAGCTTGCTGGTTTTTTTATATAACAGGAAACTTCGTTCCCTGTTATATAAAAATGCTCTGCGGGGATCGCACTGCATTTACAGAATGCAGGCAGCATAAAAGGAGGCGGCAAAAGCCTATGGAGCACAGGAAACAAAAGATTGCAGCAGTTATTGGAGCATTATCGCTGGCGGCAGCTCTGTCCGGATGCGGACAGCAGCCGGAGGGCCAGGTCTCTGAAACCGGGGAACAGGATTCTGTCGTCGTCGTTATGACAACGGAGTCGGAGCCGGAGGCGGGCTTTGATCCGGCCTACGGCTGGGGAGCCGGGGAGCATGTTCATGAACCTCTGATTCAGAGTACTCTCACTGTGACAAACCCGGATCTGACCATCGGGTATGATCTGGCCACCGGCATGGAGTCCTCCGAGGACGGGCTCACCTGGACAGTTGACATAAGAAATGATGCGTTTTTTACAGACGGAGAGCCTTTGACGGCAGAGGATGTGGCATTCACCTACAATACCTTAAAGAACACCAGCTCCGTCAACGACTTTACCATGCTGGAGCGGGCTGAGGCCCAGGATGAGGACACGGTTGTCTTTCACATGAGCCGCCCATACTCCATCTGGCCGTACACAATGGCCGTGACGGGAATTGTGCCGGAGCACGCATACGGGCCGGACTACGGAATGAATCCCATCGGCTCCGGGCGGTATATCATGACGCAGTGGGACAGGGGACAGCAGGTGATTTTCGAGGCAAATCCTGATTATTACGGGGAGGAACCAAAGATGAAGAAGGTCACAGTCCTTTTTATGGAGGAGGATGCCGCCTTTGCAGCCGCACTGGCAGGTCAGGCCGACGTGGTCTATACAGCCGCATCCTACACGGAACAGGAGGTTTCCGGCTATCATCTGCTGGCCTGTGAGAGTGTGGACAACAGAGGCTTTAACCTTCCGGCAGTTCCCCGGTACACAGATGAGAACGGTATCGAGCGGGGCAATGATTTCACAGCCGATGTGAGAGTCCGCCGGGCTATCAGCATGGGGCTTGACAGGCAGGCGATGATCGATCACATTCTGAACGGCTATGGAAGCCCTGCCTACAGCGTCTGCGACAAGCTCCCCTGGTATAACGAAGAGGCAGAGACGGCGTACGATCCGAAACAGGCAAAGGCACTTTTAGACGAGGCCGGATGGATGCCGGGGGCGGACGGCATCCGCACCAGGGACGGGGTCCGTGCAGAGCTGGAATTGATCTATCCGGCCGACGATTCTGTGAGACAGGCCCTCGCCGTAGACACGGCAAACCAGCTGAAGGCCCTGGGGATCGACGCCTCTGCCAGAGGGGCAGGCTGGGATACTGCATACACAGAGGCCTGCGCACAGCCTCTGATCTGGGGATGGGGGGCGCATACGCCCATGGAACTCTACAATATTTACCACACAAGCCCGGATACAGGCACTGCCCGGTATTCCCCGTACTCCAATGAAACCGTTGACCGGTACATGGACGAGGCTCTGGCATGCTCTGATCTGGAGGAGTCCTATGAGCTCTGGAAAAAGGCTCAATGGGATGGACAGACAGGGGTGACAGAACAGGGCGATGTCCCGTGGGTGTGGCTGGTAAACGTGGATCATCTGTACTGGGTGCGGGACGGACTGACGGTAGCTCAGCAGAAAATCCATCCTCACGGCCACGGCTGGTCTCTTGTCAACAATGTGGACCAGTGGAGCTTTGAGGGGCAGCAGTGAGAAACGGGAAGGATTTTCAAATCAATTTCGTACAGGAAAGGAAACAGAAATTATGGGAAGACTGGCAGGATGGGCAGGAAAAAATCTGATACGGGCAGCCGTGCTTTTGACTCTGGTCAGTGCAGCCTCCTTCTTCCTGCTGTCCCTGTCACCCATCGATCCGCTTCAGAGCAATGTGGGGCAGGCGGCCCTCGGCTCTATGAGCAGGGAGCAGATCGAGGAGCTCAGAGAATACTGGGGGGTGGGAGTGCCAATGACAAAGCGCTTTGTCTCCTGGTTTTCAGGACTTCTGCAGGGAGACATGGGGCTCTCCCTTCTGTACCGGCGTCCTGTGATGGAGATTGTGGGAGAGCGGTTTCTGAGCTCTCTCTGGCTGATGGCGTCTGCCTGGGTATTTGCAGGTGTACTTGGCCTTCTTCTCGGCATCCTGGCGGGAACCTTCCGCGGGAGATGGCCGGACCGTCTGATTACAGGCTACTGTATGCTGACGGCCAGCACGCCTGCCTTCTGGATCGGACTTTTGCTTCTGCTGGTGTTTGCCGTTTGGCTTCGGATTTTTCCCATCGGCCTGGGAGTCCCAATTGGAATGGAGTCTGCACAGGTGACATTTGCCGATCGGCTCTCCCACGCCTTTCTGCCTGCCCTGACCCTGGGGCTTACGGGAGTTTCATCCATCGCTCTTCACACGAAGGCAAAGATGGATGAAGTTATGGACAGCCCGTATGTGCTCTATGCGAAGGCCAGGGGAGAGAGTCTGTTTCACATCGTAAGATGCCATGGACTCCGCAATATCCTTCTGCCTGCTATTACCCTTCAGTTCGCATCAATCAGTGAAATTTTCGGAGGTTCTGTCCTGGTGGAACAGGTTTTCTCCTACCCGGGACTGGGGCAGGCAGCCATCGCTGCCGGGCTGGGCAGTGATGTCCCCCTTCTCCTGGGAATTACCCTCATAAGCTCCCTGATTGTCTTTGGAGGCAATCTGGCTGCGGATTTTCTGTACCATGTGATAGATCCCAGGATGAGGGGGGAGGCACGGCAGAGAAAGAGGGAGAGAAGGAGAGCGGCGAAAAAATCGGAAGGGGGAATGCCAAAGGCGGCATCAGCCGCCGGCTATGAGGAGGCCGGCACCGCAGAGAGAGGAGACGGAGGGTGTGAAATAAGTCCTGGGCTGGAGACAAAGGCTCTGCAGATGAGACACACCCACAGGCAGGATGAGAGCGTGTTCTATGGGGCTGAGACAGACTCTGCCGAGGGCCGTCCCTCAGGAGCGCAGAATGCCGCGGGAGCAGAAAAGGCCAGTCAGGGACAGAATTTCCTGCCGTCACAGAAAAACACCGATGGACAGACTTTCCCATGGCCGGAGCGCAGAAGAAAACGCTGTGTCTTAACAGACAGAAGGACCCTTACCCTGGTCCTTCTGATTTGTTCGGCAGTCCTTCTGGCGGGGATCGCCGCAGCCGGGCTTTTGTGTTCCGAAGGGGCATCAGTGTCGGACTTTTCCAGAAAGAATCTGGCTCCCAATGCAGAGTATCTGTTTGGGACAGACTGGCTGGGAAGAGATATGTTCCTGCGCACACTGACCGGGCTTTCCATGAGCATACGGCTGGGGCTTTTAACGGCCGCAGTCAGTGCAGGGATTGCTCTGGCGCTGGGACTTGTGGCTGCCATGGGAAGGACGGCAGATCTGGCGGTGTCAGGACTCATCGATCTGGTGATGGGGATCCCCCATATGCTGCTTTTAATTCTCATATCCTGTGCCTGCCAGAAAGGGTTTGCGGGAGTGGCAGTGGGCATTTCCCTCACCCACTGGCCTTCCCTTGCCCGGCTGAGCCGCGGGGAGTTACTTCAGCTGAAGTAGAGCCAGTATGTAAAAATCTCCTCAAAACTGGGAATGAGCCGGTTCAGAATCGCCTGCACCCACATGCTGCCCCACCTGGTCCCGCAGTTTCTGACGGGCCTGATTCTCATGTTCCCCCACGCCATTCTTCATGAGGCCAGTATCACCTTTCTGGGCTTTGGCCTTCCGCCGGAGGAGCCGGCAGTGGGAATCATTCTCTCGGAAAGCATGAAATACCTGATCACGGGAAAGTGGTGGCTGGCGGTATTCCCCGGCCTGCTCCTGACGGCGACGGTGCTGCTCTTTGAGGCTCTCGGCCACTCAGCCAGCCGCCTGCTCTCGCCGGGAGGAGCCCATGAGTAGAGAAAAAGGCGCAGGCAGAGTCCCAGGCCTCCCTTTTAAGGAGAGGAAGCTAAAAACACGGCTGTGAAAGGCTTTTACAGGAAAGGAAGGAGGCGGGAATGAGAATGGATGAGAGCAGAAGGAGTGAAACGGCGGAGTATCCGTGCAGGGGGAGGGATGCCGCCCCCCTCCTCTCTGTCAAAGGGCTCTCTGTCACCTTCACCCAGTATGACAGAGGGCTCAGAAGAAAGCTGCTGCACCCCATAACGGATCTCAGCCTGCAGGTGCAAAGCGGGGAGATCACAGCCCTTGCAGGCGCCAGCGGCTCGGGAAAGAGCCTTTTAGCCCACGCGGTGCTGGGGATTCTTCCCTACAATGCTGTGTGCAGCGGGAGTATGGAATATCAGGGGGAACTGCTGACAGAGAAGAAACTGAAGAATCTGAGAGGAAAGAAAATTGCCCTGATCCCCCAGGGCGTGAGCGGCCTTGATCCGTTAATGAAGGTGGGGGCTCAGATTCGGGGAGGAAGAAAGGACAGACAGTCTGCGGACAGGTGCCGATGGCTGCTTGAGCGGTATGGACTTCCCCCGGAGACAGAGGAGCTGTATCCGTTTGAGCTCTCTGGGGGAATGGCAAGGCGTGTGCTGATTGCGGCAGCCATGATGGAGGAGCCTGAGCTTGTCATTGCAGATGAGCCGACGCCGGGCCTGGATCTTCAGACTGCCAGGCGGGTAATGGGACATTTCCGGGAGATGGCAGATCAGGGAACGGGAGTGCTTTTAATCACCCACGATCTGGAGCTTGCCATGGAAACGGCTGACCGCGTTCTGATTTTCAGTGAGGGAAGCGTGGCAGAGGAGCTGCAGATGGAGTCAGAACCGGGCAGCGGGAGGAGAAGGCTGAGAGGAGTACCCCGGCACCCGTATACAAAAAGGCTCCTCTCCTCTGTGCCGGGAGTCGGAACTTCGTGGAGCATCCTTGCAGGAGAACGTCTTTGAGATGAAAACAGAAGGAAAGAGGGGAGAAACATGGAGCTGACAGCCAAAGGAATATCGTTCTCTTATGGAGGCGGAGGAAGACAGATCTTTCAGAATATTTCCTTCCGGGCAGGAAGTAGCGAGCGAGTGGGGGTGATGGCAGGAAGCGGTTTTGGAAAGACAACACTCTGCAGGATTCTGGCAGGCTATGAGAGACCCCAGTCAGGAGCCGTTTATCTGGACGAGAAGCCCCTTCTCTCCCTGCGGGGAAAATGTCCCGTGCAGATGATTTTCCAGCATCCGGAGCAGTCGGCAGATCCCGGGCGGAGGATGGGGCATGTCTTGGAAGAAGGAGGAGTCCGGCTGGGAGAGATGACTGAGCGCCTGGGAATCCGCAGGGAATGGCTGTCCCGCTATCCCCGGGAGCTGTCAGGCGGAGAGCTGCAGCGGTTCTGTATCGCCCGGGCGCTGGGGGAGGGAACGAAGTTTATCCTGGCCGATGAGATAAGCACCATGTTAGATCTGGCCACCCAGAAAGAGATCTGGCTGTTTTTATTGGAGGAGACGCGCCGAAGAGGAATTGGGCTGATTGCGGTCAGCCATTCAGAGGGACTTCTGAGGGAGGTATGCACGAGAATTATGCGCCTGGAACGAGGGCGGGCCGTGCCTTTGGCAGACAACAGAATGGAGGGATCGATATGGATGTAAAAGAAATGCTCAGACAGGTTCAGAGCGGCAGGATGTCCGTGGAGTCGGCGGAGAAAATGCTTAAAAATCTCCCCTACGAGGATTTGGGATATGCCAAGCTGGATCTCCATAGAAAGCTGCGCTCCGGCTTTCCGGAAACCGTGTTCTGTCAGGGGAAACCGGATGAATATCTGGCCAATATTTTTCAGGTACTGTACCGGGAAAACGGAGAGGTTCTGGGAACCAGAGCGACACAGGCCCAGTACCTTCTGGTAAAGGAGAGGGTTCCCGACATTGTCTATGATCCTATATCCCGGATTTTAACGGCCAGGAGGCCGGACTGTCCGGCGCGTCAGGAGGGCTGTGTCGCTGTCTGTACAGGAGGAACGGCCGATATTCCCGTGGCGGAGGAGGCAGCCAGAACAGCCGAATTTTTCGGCTGTCATGTGGAGCGGATCTACGATGTAGGGGTAGCCGGAATCCACCGTCTTCTGGCGCAGAGGGAGAGAATTGAGAAGGCCAACTGCATTGTGGCAGCTGCAGGGATGGAGGGAGCTCTGGGCACTGTGATCGCGGGCCTGGTAGAAAACCCGGTGGTGGCAGTTCCCACCTCTGTGGGCTACGGAGCCAGCTTCCACGGCCTTTCGGCCCTTCTCACCATGCTGAACTCCTGTGCCAATGGGATTTCCGTGGTAAACATAGACAACGGTTATGGAGCCGGATACCTGGCAGCCCAGATCAACCGTCTGGCCGCAGGAAAAAGAGACAGTCAGAAACAGGAGCGGGGAGAGCTGCAGGAAAAGAACAACGCATAAAATGCCAAACGGAATAGGTAAACGAAATAAATCAGATGAAATAGATCAGATAAAAAAGTCAGATGAAATAAAAGACTGAATGGAGAAAACGGCCAGTCAGCAGAAATGAGAGACTGAAAAAATATTGACCAGAAATACAGAAAGGAAGGGGCAGTAAGATGGAGAGAGAGAAGATTTTATATCTGGAGTGTTATTCGGGAATCAGCGGAGATATGACCGTCGGCGCGCTGTTAGATTTGGGAGCCTCCAGAGAGAAGCTGGAGCAGACTCTTGAAAAGCTGGGAGTAGAGGGCTATCATCTGCATTTTGGAAGGACGCAGAAGTGCGGGATTGATGCCTACGATTTCGACGTCCATCTGGACAGTGAAGGGGAAGGTCACAGCCACGACCACAGCCATGAGCATGATCACAGCCACGACCACAGCCATGAGCATGATCATAGCCACGATCACGGCCACGGACATGACCACGATCACGGCTACGGGCATGACCATAACCATGTTCACGATCACAGCTACGCACATGAGCACCCTCATGTCCACCGCAATATCCACGATATCAACCGTATTCTTGACAGGCTGGAGGACGAGGAGGTGCGCCGCATGGCGAGAGAGATGTTCCGCCTGGTAGCTGAGGCAGAGTCGAAGGCGCACGGCCTTCCCATTGATCAGGTTCACTTCCACGAGGTGGGGGCAGTAGACTCTATTGTAGATATTGTCAGCACCGCCTTCTGTATCCATGATCTGGGGATACGGAAGGTGGCCGTATCGGCGCTGTCAGAAGGACGGGGCTATGTCAGATGCCAGCACGGGGTTATGCCGGTACCGGTACCGGCTACAGCGGGGATTGCCGCTGCCTGCGGGCTGGAGCTTCGGCTGACTGACAACGAGGGTGAGATGGTAACGCCTACGGGAGCGGCCATCGCAGGAGCTCTGAGAACGGAGAGACAGCTTCCGGAGCATTACACCATTGAAAAAATCGGAGTCGGCGCCGGTACGAAGGATTTTAAAAATGCCAACATTCTGAGGGCAATGATTCTCATTCCGGCCGGTGAGGAAGAGAGCGAGGGCAGGGATGTCAGAGTAACCGCCGGCGGCCAGACCGGGGAGGAGAGGCTTTGGGTACTGGAAACAAATGTGGATGACTGCACCGGAGAAGCTCTGGGCTTTCTGATGGAGTGCCTGATGGAGGAGGGGGCTTCTGACGCGTGGTTCACTCCCGCCTATATGAAAAAATGCCGTCCGGCCTGCACCCTCCATGTACTGTGCAGAGAAAATCTTCTGTCGGAGATGGAGGCTCTGATCTTTGCCCATACCACCACCATAGGAATCCGCCGCTATCCGGTGGAGAGGACAGCACTGAAGCGCAGGGAGATGACAGTTGCCCTTCCGTTCGGCGAGGCGAAGGTAAAGGTGTGCGAATATGGGGGCGGGGACCGCTTTTACCCGGAATATGAGAGTGTCCGCGCCATCTGCCGTGAGACGGGAAGGGGATTTTCCGAGGTGTACCACCTCATCAAGTGTGAGGCAGAGCGGTCCTGCCTCATGAATTAATCAGAGTGAAATGAAGCAGAAACTGATGCAGCCAAAGGCTCAAAATCTGTAAAGACGGACGAAGGAGTCAGGTACATGGGCTGCAGACAGACTTCTGCCGGGAAGGGATCACGAGGAAGGAGGAAAAACAGTTGGATCAGAAGAAAGAGAGGGAGCTCTCAGAGCTTATGGATCGATATGGAAAAGGGGATGTCTGCCTTGCCTTTTCCGGCGGGGTGGACAGCAGCCTTCTGCTGAAGCTGGCCTGCGACAGCGCGGCAAAATATCACACCACAGTCTGGGCAGTTACCTTCGACACCATGCTTCACCCTGCCTGCGATATGGAAAACGCCAGAAGAGTAGCCAGGGAGCTGAACGCGTCCCATGTGGTGCTGACAGTGGACGAGCTGGAACAGGAGGAGCTCCGCCGCAATCCGGTGGATCGCTGCTATCTGTGCAAGCGCCGCCTGTTCTCTGACTTAAAAAGATTCGCCGAAGAAAAGGGCTGCAGCACAATTCTGGACGGAACCAATGAGGACGATCTTCACGTGTACCGGCCCGGCATCCGGGCTCTTCGGGAGCTTGGGATTGTAAGCCCTCTCGCCCTGTGCGGGATGAGTAAGCAGGAAGTAAAGGAGTTTGCGGCCCGGCTCGGGATCTCCGCAGCCTCCCGCCCCTCCACTCCCTGTATGGCCACACGGCTTCCCTATGGCGCAGAGGTGAGCTATGAGCTCTTAAAGCGGATAGAGGAGGGGGAGGAATATCTGAGAACGCTTCTGGATCAGGGAGGGAAAAAGGGAAATATCCGC
>JAHZAR010000091.1:0-530 GCA_019423835.1 Clostridiales bacterium
GAGATACAGGACAAAGGAGCTGCACAGAAAGGGGAAAAGAGGATGACAGCAGAGAGAGAAGCGCTGAGAGATAAAAAAAGGATTGTGATAAAGATTGGATCATCGTCTCTGACACACCCGGAAACAGGAGATCTGAACCTGCAGAAGATCGAAAAGCTGGTTCGGGTGATCAGCGACCTGAGGGGACAGGGAAAAGAGGTGGTACTGGTTTCCTCAGGTGCGATTGCGGCAGGACGGCAGGCCCTGGGTTTTACGGAGCGGCCAAAGAAGATTTCCGAAAAGCAGGCCTTTGCGGCCGTGGGCCAGGCGAGACTGATGATGGTTTACCAGAAGCTCTTTGCCGAGTATAACCAGACGGCGGCCCAGATCCTCATGACAAAGAACACCATGACCAATGAGGAATCCCGTTTTAATGCGAGAAATACCTTTGATGAGCTGCTGAAGCTGGGAACTGTGCCGATCGTCAATGAGAATGACACAGTATCCACCTATGAGATTCAGTTTGGAGACAACGACCGCCTTTCAGCTCT
>JAHZAR010000091.1:540-10619 GCA_019423835.1 Clostridiales bacterium
AACCCAGAGGCCCGGTTCATCCCGGTCGTGAGGGAGCTGACACCGGAGCTTCTGGCAATGGGAAAGGGTGCCGGCAGCAGTGTGGGTACCGGAGGAATGTCCGCCAAACTTATGGCGGCCCAGATTGCTATGGGAAGCGGCTCGGATATGGTGATTGCCAATGCAGAACGGCTGGATGTAATCTACGAGATCCTAGAGGGCAAAGACAGGGGAACCTTGTTTGTAGAAAAAAAAGACAGGAATTTCAGCCTGAGTGACTATCTGGAAAACAGATGAGGAAACTTCAGGAGGCAGCCCTTTCAGGCGGGAGAAAAGGCGCTGCCGGGCAAGCCGACAACACGAATAGAGGGAGATGACCAGGATGAATCAGGAAAAAATAGACAGGATTAATGCTCTCTACCATAAGAGTCAGGCCGTAGGGCTTTCACCGGAGGAGCAGGAAGAACAGGCGGCTCTGAGAAAAGAGTATTTAGAGGCGATCCGGAAAAATCTCCGGGGAACTCTGAACAGCATTCAGATCAAAGAAAAAGACGGAAGCATCACCGATCTTGGAAAGAAATACGGAAACGTGGGAAACACGGAGAGCTGAGAGAGGGAGAGAAGAACAGGGGGAACATATGGGAGGACGGGAAGTTTCCGCCGAGCGGTCCAGTCTGTCAGGGCTTTCAAAGAAGGAGCTGCGATGCAGGATACTGTCTGCCCGGAAAGGATTGGATGAGGAGAAACGCCTTGTCTGGGACAGCCGGATCCGGGAGCGTCTGCTGTCCCTTACAGAGATTTCAGCGGCGGATACGGTATATTGCTATGCGGATGTGAGGAAGGAGGCAGGAACGGGTGGTTTTATCGAAACCCTTCTTGCAAAAGGGGTCCGGGTGGCCCTCCCGAGGGTGGAAGGACGTGAGATATCCTTCTGCTATATTGAGGGCCCCTGGGACTTAAAGCCTGGCTGCATGGATATTCCGGAGCCGGGCACTGCGTGCACTCCGGCAGAGGAACCGACGGCGCCCGTGGTTGTGCCGGGACTGGCTTTCGGAAGAGATTTTTCCAGGATTGGCTATGGAGGAGGCTACTACGACCGCTTTTTTGCGAAGGAGCCGATGCATCGGAAGGTCGCTGTCTGCTATGAATTCCAGCTGACTGATGCGGTTTTGACCGAGAAACATGATGTGAGGATGGACTGTATTGTAACACCGGACAGATGCCTGATGAGAGAAGCAGGGGGACGGAAAGAGAAAGGAGAGGCAAAGGATGCTGACTGAAACAGGAAAGAAGGCAAAGGCAGCTGCAAGACTGTTAAATAAACTGGGTTCGACAGAAAAAAACAGAGGACTTCTGGCAGCGGCCAGCTCCCTCTTGGAGGGGGAGGAGGAGATTCTGGCGGCCAACCAGGACGATGTGATCCGTGCGGCGGAGAATGGCATGAGCCAGGGGATGATAGACCGGCTGGAACTGAATCCAGACCGCCTGTCAGCCATGGTGGAGGGAATCCGCCAGATTGTGGGGCTGGAAGACCCCATAGGAGAGGTAATCTCCATGAAGCCGCGTCCAAACGGGCTTTTAATCGGACAGAAACGTGTTCCGCTGGGCGTTGTGGGAATGATCTATGAGGCCAGGCCGAATGTGACGGCCGACGCCTTCGGTCTGTGTTTTAAGACAGGAAATGCCGTGATCCTGAAAGGGGGCAGTGATGCTCTCTGCTCCAACCGGGCTATTGTAAAATGGCTGAGAAAGGGACTTTCAGAGGCGGGGCTTCCCGAGGACGCCGTCCAGCTTATCACAGATACCGACAGAGAGGTTACAAGGCAGTTCATGCGCCTGAATGAGTATGTGGATGTCCTGATTCCCAGAGGCGGAGCAGGGCTGATACGCTCTGTGGTGGAGAACAGTACGGTTCCAGTGATTGAGACAGGGACGGGCAACTGTCACATCTACGTAGATGAGAGTGCGGACCTGGATATGGCCCTGGATATTATTTTTAACGCAAAGACACAGCGGATCGGTGTGTGCAACGCCTGTGAGTCGCTGGTGGTGCACAGAGGAGTCGCAGAGGAGTTCCTGCCGAGACTGAAGGAGAGGCTGGACAGGAAGCAGGTCGAAATCCGGGCGGATCGGGAGGCCCGAGCCATTTTGCCGGAGCTGAAAGAGGCAGAGCCGGAGGACTGGGGCAGGGAGTATCTGGATTATATTCTCTCTCTGAAGCTGGTAAATTCTTTGGATGAGGCGATTGAACACATCAACACGTATAATACAGGTCACTCTGAGGCGATTGTCACAAGCAACTACGAACATGCCCAGCGGTTTTTAAATGAGATCGACGCTGCCGCTGTGTATGTGAATGCCTCGACCCGGTTTACGGACGGTTTTGAATTTGGCTTTGGGGCAGAGATTGGAATCAGCACCCAAAAGCTCCATGCCAGAGGGCCCATGGGACTTAAGGAGCTGACGACCACCAAGTACATCATCTATGGAAACGGGCAGATAAGAGAGTAGGGACAGAAGACAGGAAACGACTGCTGAAGGAAAAACACGGGAAACGGCCGGTCACACTTATGTTCTGCACAATGGAGGCAGAAATGAGGTGCCGGCCGTTTCCCTGCCGTTTCGGACGGCCCGCTCCCGGCTGTTATAATTCTGTAAGAAATTAACAGATTTTTAAGTATTTCCATTGACAGGCATTTATGTTATAATTTGTAGATGCTGGTCAGGTCTGGCGCAAAACCGTCTGCCCTGCTGCCAGGACGTCCCAGAATCAGGGGCGGAACTTAGATACGGAAAGGAACCTGTAAATGGATTTAAAAAATATGACATACACAGAGGAATGGAACCTTGCCCCGTCCGGGGAGCCGGAACGCCAGAATTATTTTATGGAGCGCTGCCGGGAGGCTGTGGAATCCTGGAAGGCGGAGGAAGGCAAGGAGGCCGTCACCTTCCACATTGAGACCTTTGGCTGCCAGATGAACGCCCATGATTCAGAAAAGCTGGAGGGAATCCTTCTGGAGGCCGGCTTTGCCAAGACAGACACAGAGGAGGCGGATCTGGTCCTTTACAACACCTGTACAGTCCGCGAGAATGCGAATCAGAGAGTGTATGGCCGTCTGGGCTATCTAAACAGCCTGAAAAAGAAAAATCCCCGTATGCTCATCGGCCTTTGCGGCTGCATGATGCAGGAGGATCAGGTGGTTGAAAAAATCAAAAAGACCTACCGCTTTGTGGATGTGATTTTCGGAACTCACAATATCTACAAGCTGGCAGAGCTTCTGTTCGCCCGCCTGCACACGGGCAAGATGGTCATTGACATATGGAAGGATACAGACAAAATTGTGGAAGATCTTCCCAGTGAGAGAAAATACCCGTTCAAATCGGGTGTCAACATCATGTTCGGCTGCAACAACTTCTGCAGCTACTGCATTGTCCCCTATGTGAGAGGCAGGGAGCGCAGCAGAAGGCCGGAGGATATCATTAAGGAAATCGAGGGCCTGGTGGCAGACGGCGTGGTGGAGGTGATGCTCCTCGGCCAGAATGTGAATTCCTACGGGAAAAACCTGCCGGAGCCTGTTACCTTTGCAGAGCTTTTACGCCGGGCAGAACAGATCGAGGGGCTTGAGCGAATCCGCTTTATGACGTCCCATCCCAAGGATCTGTCGGATGAGCTGATTGAGGTGATGCGTGATTCCAAAAAGATCTGCCGCCACCTTCATCTGCCGCTTCAGTCGGGCAGCAGCCGGATCCTGGGGCAGATGAACCGGCGATACACAAAGGAGCAGTACCTGGCGCTGGCAGAGAAGATCAGGACAGCCATCCCCGACATCTCCCTGACCACGGATATTATTGTGGGATTTCCGGGGGAAACGGAGGAGGACTTTGAGGAAACGCTGGATGTGGTGAGAAGGGTGCGCTATGACAGTGCCTTTACCTTCATCTACTCCAAGCGCACGGGGACTCCGGCGGCGGTGATGGAAAACCAGGTACCGGAGGATGTGATTAAGGAGAGGTTTGACCGCCTGTTAGGCGAGGTGCAGAGAATTTCAAACGAGATCAGCGGGAGGGATGTCCACACTGTTCAGAAGGTTCTCGTGGAGGAACCTGACACCCACGCGGAGGGGATGGTGACAGGAAGACTGTCCAACAACATTACGGTTCATTTTGAGGGGAGCAGGGAGCTGATCGGAAAAATCGTGGATGTCTATTTAGAGGAATCAAAAGGTTTTTATTATATGGGAAAATTATGTAACCGTTAAGGAGGATGTACATATGAAAAAGCGAAACTTGAGAGCCGCTGCGCTACTTCTGGCAGCAGCCATGACAGTGGGGGGAGGAAGCACAGCCTTTGCCGCAGAGGAGACCGCTACCGGTCCAGGACTGGAAATTGAGCAGAAAGAGCAGCAGAATCAGGGAGCACCGTCGGGAACAGGAGGAGGCGGCCAGAGCTCGGAAGCTCCTGCCGATACGGCCGGACAGCCGCAGCATGGGGAGCAGGCCACCACAGCTCCCCATGTCAGTGTATCTTACACCCAGGGAGTCGGCACAGAGGTGACAAACCTCTCCATGACGCTCAATAATTATAACGGAATCGGCGGGGTATCCTACCGCCCGTTTGTCAACAACGGCGGATTTATCTGGTGGAATCACGACGGAGGCCCGTCCGGCGGTACAGAGGCTTCTACTTATGTGGAGGCCATCGAGATTGTTCTCACCGGAGATGCAGAGAGAGATTACGATATTTATTATTCCGTTACTTCCAGCGGCCAGGGCAAGATGGGCTGGGCCAAGAACGGGGAGATAGCGGGAACCAGCAATCTGGGAGAGCATCTGGTCAGCGTAGAGGTGGTGCTCGTGCCGAAGGGACAGCCCGGCCCGGCATCTGTGGCAGGACGGTACTTAAACGAGCTGACCAATTACATCAGGATTATGCCTGAGGGCAGCACCATGACCAATCAGGACGGAACGCCGTACAATGGCTGGGTTTCCTACGATCACGAAAAATTCTATTTCAAAGACGGTAAATCAGTTTCCGGCTGGCAGTATATTGACGGCCTGAAATTCTATTTTGAGCCGTCCGGCCGTCTGGTGCAGGATGTAGACAGCCTGATTGGCAAGCAGGGCAGCTATGTGATTAAGGTAAACAAGGCGCTCAACTGCTCTACCGTCTATGCGAAGGACGGAGACAACGGCTACATTATCCCGGTTAAAGCTATGCTGACTTCTGTGGGCGATGACACGCCGCTTGGAACCTTCAAGACGCCGGAGAAATACAGATGGAGGCTTATGGTAAATGACACCTACACCCAGTGGGCCACAAGAATTACTCAGGGCTTCCTGTTCCATTCCATCACCTATGCGGAGCCGGATATCTACAAGCTCAACACGGAAGGATACAATGGACTGGGCGTTTCCCGCTCCCTGGGATGCGTGCGGCTGACCTGCGAAAATGCCAAGTGGGTGTATGACAACTGCGCACTGGGAACTACCGTTGAGATTTACGAGGATCCGAATGTGGCTTCTCCTTTCGACAAGCCGGATCTGATCCCGATCTCCAACAGCCAGAACTGGGATCCGACGGACCCATCCATTCAGCGCTAGTCCGCCTGTGCAGAAGGAGTTAAGAGAGAAACCATCAGGAAAATCCGATAAAAAAAGCTGCGGCCCGGCCTTCCCATTCAGGGGGGCCGGGCGGCGGCCGTTATACTATAGAGAAGATAGAAGAGAGGACAGACAGTGGCACAATTATCACCAATGATGACTCATTATCTGGAGACAAAAAAACAGTATCCGGACTGTATCCTTTTTTACAGGCTGGGCGATTTCTATGAGATGTTCTTTGAGGATGCCAAGACGGCCTCAAGAGAGCTTGAGATTACCCTGACCGGAAAGGAGTGCGGTCTGGAAGAGCGTGCGCCCATGTGCGGGGTTCCCTATCACGCGGTGGAGAGCTATTTAAATAAGCTGGTGCAGAAGGGCTACAAGGTGGCCATCGCCGAGCAGATGGAGGATCCAAAGACAGCCAAGGGACTTGTGAAGCGGGAAGTCATCCGGGTGGTCACGCCCGGAACGATCACGAATTCCCAGGCACTGGAGGAGTCAAAGAATAATTACCTGATGGGAATTGTGTATATGGACGGAGTGTTCGGCCTTTCGGCTGCCGACATCAGCACAGGCGATTATCTGGTGACGGAGGTGAAGGAGGAGCGGACACTTCTCGACGAGATATTTAAGTTTTCCCCGTCGGAAATTATCTGCAATGAGGCGTTTTATATGTCCGGGATTGACCTGGAGGATTTAAAGAACCGACTGCATGTGGTGGTGACGGCCCTTGAAAACAGGTTTTTCTCCGACGATTCCTGCCGCAGGCTTCTGAGGGAACATTTCCACGTAAACCACCTGGACGGACTGGGGCTTTCCGAGTATGAGGCCGGCACTATTGCAGCCGGAGCCGTACTCGCCTATCTCTATGAAACCCAGAAGAGTACCCTTGACCATCTGACTGCCATTACGCCTTACACCACAGGGAAGTATATGATGCTTGACACCTCCACCAGAAGAAACCTGGAACTGACAGAGACACTCAGAGAGAAGCAGAAGAGAGGCACACTGCTCTGGGTGCTGGACAAGCCGAAAACGGCTATGGGAGCCAGGATGCTTCGCTCCTTTGTGGAGCAGCCGCTGATCGCCAGGGAGGAGATTCTCGCCAGGCAGAATGCCATTGAGGAACTGAATATGAACTATATTTCCAGGGAGGAGATGGCGGAGTATCTGAATGCTGTCTACGATCTGGAGCGGCTCATTGGCCGGATCAGCTACAAGACAGCCAATCCGAGAGATCTGATCGCTTTTCAGAATTCCCTTGCCATGCTGCCCCACATCAAGAAAATTTTAGGGGAGTTTGGCGCAGACCTGCTGCAGGAGGCAGATTCCGGCATGGATGCTCTGGAGGAGCTGACGGAGCTGATCGGGAAGGCCATTGTGGACGATCCGCCGATCTCTGTGCGCGAAGGAGGCATCATCAGGGACGGATACAGCGAGGAAGCTGACCGGCTGCGCCATGCCAAGACAGAGGGAAAGGACTGGCTGGCCGCCCTGGAGGCCGAGGAGAGGGAAAAGACAGGGATTAAAAACCTGAAAATTAAGTTCAACAAGGTGTTCGGGTACTATTTTGAAGTGACGAACTCCTTTAAGGAGCAGGTGCCTGACTACTTTGTGCGCCGTCAGACCCTTACCAATGCGGAGCGCTTTACCACAGACAGGCTGAAGGAGCTGGAAGGAACGATTCTGGGAGCGGAGGACAGGCTGTTTTCCCTGGAATACGAGCTGTTCTGCCAGGTCAGGGACGCAGTAGGGGCACAGGTGGAAAGGATTCAGCAGACAGCCAAGTCCATCGCCCTTCTGGATGTGCTGATCTCTCTGTCCACCGTGGCTACCAGGAACAACTATGTGAAGCCAAAGATCAATGAGAAGGGCGTGATCCACATTAAGAACGGCCGCCATCCCGTGGTGGAGCAGATGATGCGGGATGACATGTTTGTGTCCAATGACACCTATCTGGACAACGGAAAAAACCGCATTTCCATTATCACCGGGCCGAATATGGCCGGAAAGTCCACCTATATGAGGCAGACTGCCCTGATCACGCTGATGGCTCAGATTGGCAGCTTCGTACCGGCCGACGAGGCCAATATCGGTCTCTGCGACCGGATTTTCACGAGGGTCGGCGCTTCAGACGATCTGGCCTCAGGGCAGAGTACCTTTATGGTAGAGATGACGGAAGTGGCCAACATCCTCCGCAGCGCCACCAGAAACAGCCTCCTGATTCTGGACGAGATCGGAAGGGGAACCAGCACCTTCGACGGTCTGTCCATCGCCTGGGCAGTGGTGGAGTATATCAGCAATACGAAGACACTGGGAGCCAAGACGCTGTTTGCCACCCACTACCATGAACTGACAGAGCTGGAGGGGGCTATAAGCGGCGTCAACAATTACTGCATCGCGGTGAAGGAGCAGGGAGACAATATTGTATTCCTGCGAAAGATTGTAAAGGGAGGAGCGGACAAGAGCTACGGCATCCAGGTGGCCAAGCTGGCCGGCGTTCCGGAACAGGTGATTGTAAGAGCCAAGGAGCTGGTGGAGGAGCTGTCTGACGCGGATATTACGGCGAGGGCCAGGGAGATTGCTTCCGGCAGCCGCACCGTCCAGCCGAAAAAGATCGTGGAGAGGCCGGATGAGGTAGATCTTCAGCAGATGTCCATCTTCGACACTGTGCGGGAGGAGGATATTATCAGGGAGCTGATGGAGATCGATATCAGCCGTATGTCTCCTGTGGAGGCGCTGGTGACTCTTGACAAGTTTCAGTCACGGCTGAAAAACCGCTGGGGAGCAGAAAAATAGGCAGAAGGCCGGCGGCCGGGCGCCTTTACGTTGTGAGCAAGGAGGAAGAGGGATTGGCAAATATCAGGGTACTTGACCAGAATACGATCAATCAGATTGCGGCGGGAGGGGTGATTGAGCGGCCTGCATCGGTGGTGAAGGAGCTTTTGGAAAACGCCATTGACGCCAGGGCAACGGCGGTGACTATTGAGATCAAGGAGGGAGGAATCGGCTTAATCCGGGTGACGGACAACGGCTGCGGCATCCCGAGGGAGGAGATTCCCACCGCCTTTCTGCGCCATGCCACAAGCAAAATCAGGACGGTGGAGGATCTGTTTACCGTGGCATCCCTGGGCTTTCGCGGGGAGGCGCTTTCCAGCATTGTCTCAGTGGCTCAGGTGGAGCTGATCACAAAGACAGAGGACAGCATGTCCGGGACCAGGTACTGTATCGACGGAGGGGAAGAGAAGAGCATAGAAGAGGTGGGAGCGCCGGAAGGGACGACCTTTCTGGTGCGGAACCTTTTCTACAATACACCGGCCAGAAGAAAATTTTTAAAAACGCCGGCCACGGAGGGGGCACATATTGCAGATCTGGTGGAGAAGATTTCCCTCTCCCACCCGGAGGTTTCCATCCGCTTTATCCAGAACGGACAGAGCCGCCTGCACACTTCGGGAAACCACAGCCTGAGGGACATCATCTACACGGTTTACGGGAGGGAGATTGCCTCAAATCTTCTCCCTGTGGATATGGGAGAGGAGCCGGTGCATGTGACGGGATTTATTGGAAAACCGCTGATCGCCAGAGGAAACAGGAATTTTGAAAATTATTTTATCAATGGCAGGTATATTAAGAGCAATCTCATAAATAAGGCCATTGAGGATGCCTATAAGCCCTTTATGATGCAGCACAAATATCCTTTTACCATGCTGCATTTTGCTATCGACTCCTCCTTTCTGGATGTCAATGTGCATCCGGCCAAAATGGAGCTCCGCTTCCGCGACGGGGAGATGATCTACAAGATGGTCTACCATACCGTGTCCATGGCACTGGCCGGGAGGGAACTGATCCCGGAGGTAGGGATTGGATCCGGGAGGACAGAGAAGGGGGAGGACAGCACACAGCCGTACGGGAAGACTGGCACAGGCGCGGCAGGATACGGAGGAGGCCGTCCGGCTCTGAAGCCGGTGCGCCTTGACCGGCCGGAGCCCTTTGAGACGAAGAGAAAGGCCCTCCTCTCTCCGGAAATTCAGCTGAATAGGGAATCGGGCCGGCAGATTAGTCAGCCGGATAAAGGCCCGGAAAAAGAGCAGGGAGGGCCTGTAAGGGAAGACCCTCCGGAATACGATGCGGAAAAGTCACGGACTCTTTCCAGAGGCGGACTTCTCAGGGAGAAAGCCCCAGAATACGGCTCTCATCTCCCTGAGGCAGAGAAAAGATCTGGGATGTCCGGCAGCCATGGCCCGGAAAAAGAGCAGGAAGCTCTCCCGGCGCGTTCCCCGGAGACTTCCGATGAGAACGGGAGAGCTGTCAGAGGGCAGCAGGAGCAGAGCGGGGATGAGAGAGCGGCGGCATCTCCGGAGCAGCTCAGCCTGTTTGAGCCTAAGCTTCTGAGCCGGGAGGCCAGGGAGGAGCACAGGATTATCGGCTAGCTGTTTGATACCTACTGGCTGGTAGAGTACAGAGACAGCCTGTACATTATCGACCAGCACGCAGCTCAT
>JAHZAR010000009.1:0-1342 GCA_019423835.1 Clostridiales bacterium
TTGTTGAACCCTGTCTTGCGTGACCTGTTCCCTTCTGTCTCCACGGTTTTCTTCCTCCGCCGGAAACTTCGGAACGTGTTTTAGCTTTCTGTGTTCCCTGACGCTTGTTGGCTAACTGAGCTACTACAGCAAGGTGAACTAAGTGCTCGTTCACTTCTACGCCGAATACAGCATCGTTTAACTCTAATGTGCCAACTTCGTTGCCTTCAATATTGTAAACAGATACGTTTGCCATCTGTATGTTCCTCCTTTCCTATAAAGCCTTACTTGCTGACTTTAACAGTCTCTTTGATTGTTACTAAGGATTTCTTTGGTCCTGGTACTGCACCCTTCACAAGGATCAGGTTGTTCTCTGCGTCAACCTTTACAATCTCCAGATTCTGGATTGTCACTTTCACGTGGCCCATCTGACCTGGCATGCCTTTGCCCTTGAATACGCGTCCTGGTGTTGTAGCGGAACCGTTGGAACCCTGATGACGATGGAACTTGGAACCGTGAGCCATAGGTCCTCTGTGCTGGCCATGTCTCTTGATGGCACCCTGGAATCCCTTACCTTTGGAAATAGCAGTCGCATCAACCTTATCGCCTGCTGCGAAGATGTCTGCCTTAATCTCATCCTTTACGGAATACTCGGAAGCATTCTCAAAGCGGAACTCTCTGACATATCTCTTGTAGGAAACGCCTGCCTTGTCGAAGTGTCCCTTGACCGGCTTGCTGACTAACTTCTCTCTCTTGTCAACAAAACCAACCTGTACTGCCTCGTAACCGTCGTTCTCTGCTGTCTTAACCTGTGTAACCACACATGGTCCAGCCTGAAGAACTGTTACCGGAGTTAAAATTCCGTCTTCGTTGAAAATCTGTGTCATTCCAACTTTTGTAGCTAAAATCGCCTTCTTCATTTTTTTGACCTCCTGTCTTTTTCTACAGCGGAACGCAGAACTTTTCCGCGTTCATCCTAGAACAGTCCAGAAATCTATCTAAACCCTTCAGGATAACTGACAAATCTTATTTGTTCTTCATCTTGATGTTGATGTAAACACCTGCCGGCATTTCCAGTCTGGATAAAGCATCCACTGTCTTCTGGCTTGGTGTGATGATGTCGATGAGCCTCTTGTGAGTTCTCTGCTCAAACTGCTCTCTGGAATCTTTGTACTTATGAACAGCTCTTAAGATTGTAACAACCTCTTTCTTTGTCGGTAACGGCACCGGTCCGCTCACCTTGGATCCGTTCTTCTTTACAGTCTCGATGATTTTTGCAGCAGACTGGTCAACCAGCTGATGATCATAAGCTTTCAATGTGATTCTCATTACTTGACTTGCCATAAAAAAAGTCGCCTCCTTT
>JAHZAR010000009.1:1385-43020 GCA_019423835.1 Clostridiales bacterium
GTGACTTGTCGCCAGTTTCCTAACTTGACATTCGCTCCACGGAAAACCTGCCATCTTATAGGCAGCAACCTCACGCTTCATCGCTATCATGCCACAGCCTCTGTATCATATCATAAGTTTCCTTGAATTGCAAGGGATTTTTCAGGGTTTTTCCTCATTTTTTTCAAAGAAATTTCCGTGGATTTCAGGAGGTTTTTGGACATTTTGACGAGGGGAGGGCGGGATGGGGATGCGCAGCAGAAGAAGGAGGTTTTTCAGTTCCAGCGAAGTCACTGAAAAACCTCCTTCTTCTGCTCCCCACTGCACTCTGGCCCTCCGAAAAGAAAGGAGAAAAGGCCAGGAGGAACTTTCCGGCCCCTCTCGTTTTCTCTCCCCCCCCGGCAAAAAGAGAAGGAAGGACAGATTTTTGTGACTTCGCTGGAACAAAAATCTGTCCTTCCTTCTCCTTCTCTTGCCCCCCTAATCCCACGGAACCGGTTCGTAGGGCTCTCTTGCATACTCGTCGCCGTTGTTGGACTCTTTATCTACTTTAATTACGATTCCCGACTTGTTTGTCTCAAACCGTGTACCGCTGGAGTCCTTAACTGTTGTATCCTTGGCAATCTTGCCTGATGTGTTTACCAGATAATTTTTTCCGTCCACACAGATTACCTCATACTTTGTGCCGCTGTCGGCCTCCTGAAGCTTTCCTTTATAAAACAGGTAATTGTTCTTCACTCCTGTGTAACCCCGGCCGGCCTTGCTGCCGCTCTCGGTAAAGTAGTACTCACACTTTGTTCCGTCGCCCTCTTCAATATCCATGCGGCCTTTCTGCACCGAGCTTGTCTGCCTGTTGCCGAAGTAATAGGTTTCAAAATCATTTCCGTCCTTCAGGTTTCTGAGACCGTAGACAGGATTTCCGTTATGGTCAAACAGGTAGGTCACGCCGCCGATCTTCTCCAGATCCCGGACAGACGCCTCCTCCACAGGCGGGCCTACCTTGGGCTCGCCGTCGCTCTCAAAATAGTACCACTGTACCTCGTCCTCCACATCCCCGTCATAATCCTCCGGCGGATAGGTGGAATACCAGCCCACAGTCAGCTTTCCATTGTCCTGGAGATAGCGGTAGTCGCGGAAGTTATCCTCATCCCCGGTTACGCAGATCCATCCGGTCTGCATCCGGCCCTCCTCGTCAAAATAGTAGTTGACGCCGTCTATCTTATATTTTTTGTAATTGTCTCCCCCTGTTTCCGGCATGTAGCGTTGGCCGGAGCTCTGGAAGTAATACCAGTGGTGATCGTCCTCCTCCTCATAGGGGCGCACGCTGTTGTCTTTATCGTCGTCCGCGTCGGGATCTTCCAGATACTGCCAGCCTGTGCGCATGGTTCCGTCCTCTCCCAGATAGTAGAGATCATCATCCGCCCAGCCGGTCTGCATCTCGCCGTCACTGTTGAAGTAGTACCACTTTCCGGAAATCTTCTGCCAGTTGTCGGAAACAGCTTTTCCGTCGCTCTCGAAGTAGTACCAGACCTGTCCGGCATTTGCATCCCAGCCGTCATCCTTCGGAGCCAGCTGCATCCATTTTCCGGCTACCATGATTCCATTGGAATCCACGTAATACTCATCGTCCACCCAGGTATTGAGCGCCATGTTTCCATTGTAGTCCAGGTAGCGCCAGAGGCCGTCAGCCCCCTTTTTCCACTCATTTGTTATTTTATATCCATTTGAATTATAATATACCCAGTTGCCGCCGGACTGCTGCCATCCTTCAGCGGCCAGACTGGCCGTCGCTCCCGCCAGAGTCATCGCCACCGAGAGGCCCAATACGGCAATTCCCTTTTTCTTCATTCAAAATCCTCCCGCAAATACCCATTTTTTCCTATCTATCATTCTAGCAAGAGCCGGAAAAATATTCAAGTGAAATAATCTTTCAATTCTATTACGAAATTCAAGAGTTCCCGGCACGGCCTTTTCAGCGGCAAATTTCTTTCTCTCCAGGTACGCATCCCAAAAAGTGCGTTTTTGCTCGGCAAGAAATGAAGCTTTCTGTCAAAATCTGATAGGGAAGATTTTCCCCTTTTCCTTTCGCGTCACGCGAAATACCGTTCCGCGGCACTACGTGGTTCAGCAGTTTGCGTGTATTTTAAATAGAAATCATTCACGGATAGCATACAGTCTGTCCCCGATTGAGTTTTAGGTTCAAAAGGTTTCACCCGTTAGAACGCGCGTCCGCCAGGCACACCAAAAACTATCTCCAGCCGCAAAACCGCAGTTGGAGATAGAAAAACTTCCTGTTTTTTCATTTGTCTGCTTAATCGGATTTTCCGTTCAATAAATTAATTCGGGATCCTCCTGCCTGTCAGCTCCAGTGCGGTTCCTCCCACAGCGTCAACATCTGTCCCAGCCCCATCTCTTTGGCTTTCAGGTACATCTCATATGCCCAGGCAATATCTTCTGACGGAAGTCCTCCTGTCATCAAAGCGCATCTCTCCGTATCGCTGATTCTTCCCTGTACTCTTTTGCACGCCACATCTCCAAGACTGGGGAAGGAAGTTATTTCCGGTAATTTTCCGTCATCTATCATCTGATAAATGACGCCTCCCATCATACCGCTGTATGCCTGTTCCACCGTCCCTTCTCCTCGACGTGCATCTTCCATGTAGGCAGCATGCATTTTCGTATTATCAAAAAATAATTTTACACTCTTCCAATAAGATTCGTCCACCTGAGATGCTCCGGTAAATAACGCTGTGGAACCCGCCTTAAACCACTCGTCTTTAATTACTACCGGCTTTAGCCTGGAAGCCGCCACACTGATAATATCACCGGCACGCACCGCCTCCTCCATAGAATCTGCCACAATACACTCCACATTGTATTCTTTCACAGCCCACGCAGCAAATTTATCTGCATTTTCCTTTATCACATCATAGATCACTACCTTTTTAATCCGAGCAGCATCTACCATGATACCCTGGAAACATGCCCGGTTAACCGGACCGGCTCCAATAATTGTGCAGACTTCCGAATCTTTTCTCGCTAAATAACGCACTCCAACACCAGGAACAGAACCTGTGCGAACAGCGCTGATTAGATTTCCAGACATCAGAGCAATCGGTTCGCAAGTGTCCACATCGTTCAGCATAACCATCAAAATGGAGCGCGGAAGACCTCTTGAGGGGTTTATAATATTTGAACCATACCACTTTTCTCCAGCCACATGAAACCGCCCTCCCAAATAGCCTACCATCGCCATAAAACGGCGATCCGGTCCATCTGCCGGCATGTTGAGAAATGCTGGCTGCTTAGGAAATGAGATTTTAATTCCATGTTCATTATGTTTTGGACCTCCAAACAGATAATCCCCCTCTCCCAGCAGCCGAAACATCTCATCCAAAACATCAACACATCGTCTGGAATCCAAAACTCCAGCCTTAATAAGATCCGCCTCTGATAAGTAAAGAAATTCTGTCTTTTTCCCCATAATATGTACTCCTTTCTAAATCTATGTGAGAATTCTTACAAAATGTTCTATAATTATGCCGTCTGTTTTTTCGGGGAATACCACATGCCAAAAGTTCTTGGCAATACAAAAAACACTGCAAATGCTATCGTATATACAATCCCCACCGGAAGCGCACCATACTGCGCAATCCAGCCAGGGGTCATAGAGGTTAAAACACCGCCTCCAAGAGCCCAGGAACAGAACGGCGCACGCGCTGCAAAAACTTCCACCGCATCACTCTTCATTTCCGGATCGCATGTTTTCAAAAGAAGCAGTCCTGTTGCAGCCACACCTGTGTATGTTCCAAACAAAACCATACTGTTTTCGAACCAGTATTCTCCAAAGATTCTTCTTGCAAACCACAAATTCATGAAAAGCATAACAAATACCATGATAGTCTGCTGAATAAGAAGTGGTGCCATATATTCGATAACCACCGGTACATTCACAGAAGCTACCGCGCCAGCCACTAAAAACTCCAGAGAAAGCCCTTGAATTCTGGAAAATGTTCCTTCATCTACCGCATCAGCCCAAGATGTGCGCTTAATCACCTGCCAGAGCAGCAGTCCTCCAAACAAAGCAGTAACAAACCACGACACTGAAAATCCGAGATACCTCTTCAATGCTTCATTTAAAATCCATCCTAACAGTACCGCCACACAAATCAGAGCCGCATGAAACGCCATATTGTCAACAACACTGCTGTTTACCGCCGTATGTGTATCCACAGGTTTTTCTTCTCCTGTATACAGTTCCGTTTCCTCTCCCTGAAGGCTGGCAGCAGAAGAGATACAGGCTGTCCATCCTTTTTTTACTCCCACATTAATAATGATAATTCCCCCTACAACGCCGTAAATCAAACCAAAAGTCGCAGAAGTAACAGAAAGAGACTGACCATCAAGCCATCCTAATTCTTCAAACACAAGCCCCATACCGCCTGCAGTACCATGGCCTCCGGACCACCCCTGTTCTAAAATAGTTGCAAACAGAGAATCCACCCCAAATATCGGTGTCAGAAGCAATACACTCAGGAAAATCGGCACCGCATATTGGATACATGTCGTCGCCCAGCTCCAACAAACAGAGGCCGCCGCTTTTTTAGCCAGTGCCTTTCCATTGGAAATCTGCCTCCCCATCATCATCGGAGCAAAAACAAAGACAATCAAACGGCCAGACAGTGCGGACCAACAATCTGTAATTTCCTTAGGAATTACTCCCAAGAAAAAAGGCCCTAAAATTAAACCTATCACACCGGCCAATAGTGATGCCGGAATATGGTATCTCTTGAGAATTGGCACTCTAAGCCTAATCCAGGTAGAAATCAATAACAGAACCCCTAAAATCGCTACATAAACAATCAACGCATCTAGCATGGAACCTGTAATTTCTGTATTCGGCATCTTCTCCCCTCCTAAAAATGTATTTTTTACTTTTTTAGCAGCTGCTTATGTCTGTATGATACACTTTATATCCGTTTATTGTCAATATGTTTGGTGTTTTTCTTAAATAATTGGCGTTTTGCACGAATTGTTCTGTATTAAATTATATATTTTGCTCGTTGCTTTTCTCATTTTTGTATATTATACTTTTTAATACAATTTCATACATCTTTTATATAGAGCATTGACTTCTTCATTGGATTTTTCTACAATTAAAAACAATACAAATCCGTGAGGAAGTGATTCTATGAATATTGTGGAAAAAATAGAATATGAACTAGATAAAATGACAAAAGCAGAACGTCAGGTTTCTTTGTACTTCATTCAGCATCCCAATGATTTTCTGTTCTACACATTAGACAAAATTGCCCGGATGATTTGTACCAGTACAACATCTGTAATACGCTTTTGCCGCCGTATTGGTTTTGCCGGCTATAAAGAATTCCAGAACCAGCTCCGGGAAGAAAACAATCATAATCCCAGTTTATCTGATCGTTTTAATCAAACGGCAAATGGTTCATCAGAAACGCAGCTTCTTTCAAAAATACTGGCTCAAAATACCCTTAATATCGAGCAGACTTTTTCTTCTCTGCCACTTGACCAGTTAGAAAATGCGGTTGAACTGCTTCAAAATGGAAAGCAAATTTTTCTGTTCGGAATGAGGGAATCTTATGCCCTGGTACACTATGCTTTTACACGTTTCATTACTGTAAGAAGTCGTGTTCATGTTTTAGAAGCTGGCTATAACGGCTTGGTAGAACCGCTCTTAGATTTGACTTCTGAGGACGTCTGCCTCATTTTTCTTTTCCACAGATATACAGAGCAGTCTCTATATATCTTACCTTTGCTGAAGGAAAGCGGCATAAAAACCATACTGATTACCTCTTCCCCCTATGATTCAGTTAGTCAGTACGCAGATGTCCTACTTCCCTGTCATGTAGAAGCACAAGGCGTGAAAAATACCTACGTTGCTCCAATATGCCTGGTAGATTATTTTTGTAATGCGGTTGCCCTTCAATCCTATGAAGATTCTATGAACCGTTTTTCAAAAATTGAAAAGCTGCTTCAGCATAACAATATTTTAGGAAGCTAGGGCGTCCCGCCTGTCTGTGGCCGTCTTAGCAGAAAGGCGGTCAGAATGAATCACTCACTGAAAGGGTATTTGTATGTAATTTTTTCCGCAATTTTATTCGGATGCATGCCATTAGGTGCAAAGTTCCTCTATGCCAATGGGGTAAATGCTTTAAGCCTTGTATTTTACAGAAATTCCCTGGCTCTTCCACTAATGGCACTTATTCTTTTTTTGCGGGAGGAAACCTTCACGCTCAGCAAAAAACAGTTAAAACAGACGGTCGGCCTGTCATTTGCGGGATGCTGCCTCACTCCTATTTTACTGTTTTCATCCTATAATTACATTTCCTCCGGCACTGCTACTACCTTTCATTTTATTTATCCTGCTATGGTAATAGTAGGCGGCGCAGTATTGTTCCATGAAAAAATCTCTTGCCGACAGTTTTTCTGTGTCATACTCTGCACAATCGGTGTCAGCTTTTTCTACGTTCCAGAAGAGCGCTTTAATCTTCCCGGAAGTATTTTAGCGCTTCTTTCTGGTGTTACCTATGCCGTTTATATTATATTTTTAGCGCGCTCTGATTTGAAAGCCTTATCCGGCATAAAGCTAAGCTTTTACATAGCACTTTTTTGTTCCTTATTTACCCTTGCAATTTGTTTACTGACTCAACAGCTTACTTTCCCAGCAAATCCGCTTTGCTGGCTGGCCTGTGCATGCTTCTCATTTATGCTTTGTGTCGGCGCGGTCATTCTTTTCCAGAAAGGGACCTTTTTAATCGGCGGACAGAAATCTTCGGTACTGAGTACATTCGAACCCATTACAAGTATTATAATAGGAATTTTGGTATTCAATGAGCCCTTCAGTACTCGAACCTGCTTCGGCGCTCTATTTATTATTATGTCTACCATACTAATTGCTCTTTTTGATATACGGACTTCTCCGGTTAAAGAGAAAGGGTAATCCCTCTCCTCATTATTTTACCATCAAAGCCGAAAACCTCTTTGACACCTGTTATTGCAACATATATAATACACATAGAATTCTTCAGGGTCTGTACTCTGATTATAGGACAAAATTCAAATTTAAGGAGAACAATACATATGTGGATAGCTGACGGCTGGAAAGATTATGAGGTAATAGACTGTTCCGGAGGAGAAAAGCTGGAGCGCTGGGGCAAGTATCTGCTTGTCAGGCCGGATCCCCAGGTTATCTGGAATACACCGAAGCGGCATAAGGGCTGGAAGCGGATGAACGGCCATTATCACAGAAGTTCCAAAGGAGGCGGCGAGTGGGAATTTTTCGATCTGCCGGAGCAGTGGACCATCCGCTACAGAGAGCTGACCTTTAACCTGAAGCCCTTCAGCTTCAAGCATACCGGCCTGTTTCCGGAGCAGGCCACGAACTGGGACTGGTTTGGAGAGAAGATACGAAAGGCCGGAAGGCCGGTGAAGGTTCTCAACCTGTTTGCCTACACCGGAGGCGCAACCCTGGCGGCCGCCAGGGCAGGAGCCCATGTCACTCACGTGGATGCCTCCAAGGGAATGGTGACCTGGGCCAAGGAAAATGCCCGTTCCTCCAATCTTGCCGATGCCCCTATCCGCTGGATCGTGGACGACTGCGTCAAGTTTGTCGAGAGGGAAATCAGGCGGGGCAATCACTACGACGGAATTATCATGGATCCTCCGTCCTACGGAAGAGGACCCAAGGGAGAGATATGGAAAATTGAGGATTCCATCCACCCCTTTGTGCAGCTCTGCGCCAGGCTTCTGTCGGATCAGCCCCTGTTCTATCTGATTAACTCCTACACCACAGGGCTGGCTCCTTCTGTCCTCACCTACATGCTTTCCACAGAACTGGTTCCGAAATTCGGCGGAACGGTGCGCTCTGAGGAAATCGGCCTTCCGGTAACAGAGAGCGGTCTGATTCTGCCCTGCGGAGCCTCCGGCAGGTGGGAGAGCAAAAACTAGACTGCCGCCGGTTTTCTCACCTTCCCCCGCTGATGATCCGCCACAGGGGCCCTGCATAGTTTCTCAGAAACTCTCCCAGCTTCCAGGCCAGAATCACACAGACAGCCGGAATCGCCAGGTAGAGAAGCAGGGCCGTGAGAGCAGAATGGGGAAGGAAAGCCTCTCCCAGCTTGTTGATCCCTCTCGCCAGTATAAAGTGGATAGTATAGAGAAAAAATCCGTACTTCATCCACTCCCTGGCGTCCGGCAGGCGCATCCCCGGCACCGCAGTCCAGAGGGTTACAGGCACGGTAAAGCGGTAGAGAACCGTCTCAAACACGGAATGTCTGACCGTGATGCCCTGGTAAAAATAGACAGCAAGCAAGGTTCCAAGCACTGCAGCGGCGGCCCTGACCGCCGCTCCTTTTTTGCCCTGCATCCGCCGTTCTTCCAGAAAATCTTCTGCGTGAAGTGCCCCGTAGGCAGCTGCGCTGTAGTAGAAAAGGGCGTCCATATTGATGATCGGTATCTGAATCAGATTCCCGATGCAGTACAGCTCCGCCGCAATCACAAGGATGCCGGAAGCCCTGTTTTTCAGGAGCGGATACAGAAGCGGCGAGAGGGCAATCAGGAAAATAAGCTGGTACATATACCAGAACACCGGATTACAGGTAAAATGAAGCACCGCGTCTGCCATAGCCGGAATGCTGAACTCCACCGCTGTCTTATCGGATATCCGGGACAGGAACGGAATGCGCCCGGCCGCTGCATAACCCAGGTAATAGAGGAAGTTCCAGAGCAGATAGGGGAGCAGAACGGTCCGTATCCTCCGCTCCATCTTGGGCCCTATATCCCTGAACATGCACTTCCTGTAAAACTGGTAGGCAGACAGCATGAAAAAGCCCGGCACTGCCACAGGCCCCAGAACGTCCGCCAGGATATGCTGAAGCCTCCATACCGCCGCAGCAAAGATATCTTTGGCAGGAAGCGTCAAAAACATATCTGCATTATAGCTGTGAATCATCACCACCATAAGGCTGAACAGAAAGGCTGCAAAGCACACCTTATTGTGAAATTTCTTTTCCGTCAATCGCATCCCTCCCGTCTGGCTGTCCGGCCAATTTCCCGCCCCTGAACCAGATATCCTCTCTCATCTTTTCCTGTCTCCTGCGTCATTCTGTCTCTGTCTGCTTTCTCCTGCTGCCTTCCGGCATTTTTCGGCGAGCGGTCACAGCGCATTTGTTTCCCCAAACAGCCCTCGCAGGAGAAAAGCCCACGCGGCCAGGCCGCCGATTGCAAGCCCCCACACAGCCAGGCGGTATGACTCCGTCCACATTCCTGCAGAGACGGCGTCCAGGGTCAGGGCAGTCAGATTTGCCGCTATATGGACAGAGGCTGTGGCTGTCACCGTCTGAAAGCGCTCTGCAAGAAGCGCCAGAAAAAGTCCCATCATTCCGGCATAAAGTCCCTGCGGCACATTTCCATGATAGATACCAAAGATAAACGCCGTTAACAGAGCGCAGGCCCGGATGCCAAACCGTTTTCTGAGCCTTCTGTACATCAGGCCGCGGAACAGAATCTCCTCAGCAAACGGAATCACCAGTCCCGTACAGAGAAAGGTCAGGACCCCAGCTGCCGCGGCGGCTGTCCCGGAAACTGCCGCTTCCGCACCGCCCGCAGCGGTCTCTGCCAGCGCGGCTTCAGAAATCCCCGCCTGCCCCAGGGCCGTTCCTGCAAGGCAGATGAGTCCGCTCATCCCAATACAGTAGCAGGCCCCGGATGCGGGAAGCCTCCAGAAAGAACTCAGCCATTTCCCGGCGTTTTGCCTCCCTGCCGGCCATCCGGCTCCCGCCTGCTCCATCTTCTCGTTTCTGAGCTTCGGCCAGTACCAGAGACTGATAATGGCTGCGGCAGTGCCGCTCGCCAACTGCGGCAGAATCTTGTCTGAAATCAGAGCTGCCCCCGCCTCTCCGGTCAAAGCCTGTATACCGGAGGTCCGCCACACGGCTTCCAGAAGCATCCATACCGCTTCTGCTGCCGCCCCATAGAACAGGAGGGGCAGAAATGCGCTCAGAGCAGCCTCCGAAGCGGTGCATCTGCCTGCAGCCGGTTTGGGAACTCCGCTCTTTGAGGCCCCCATGTTATGCCCCTCCGGCCAGCTCCATGGCCCTTCCGGCGTCCAGCATTCCGCCTGTTGCCGTCTTTCCGTCCATGGCGCTGTTTTTTCGCACGGAGGAAAGGATGAGCTCACGAAGCTTTCCCGTATCTGTATCCGGGTAAGCAGATTTTATCATAGCAGCAGCCCCTGTCACCATAGGCGCCGCCATAGAGGTGCCGCTCATGTAGGCGTACTGATTCCCTGAGATTGTGCTGAGAATATATTTTCCAGGAGCTGCCAGATCGACGCCTGACAGGCCGTAGTTTGAGCTGGGATCCAGATTTCCGTCCAGCCTCATGCTGGCGACTGAGATGATATTGTCCAGGTCAAAGGCTGCCGGATACACCGGGGATTCATCAATATTGATGCCCTTTCCGCTCTTGTCTCCGTTTCCTGCGGCAACCACGAAGAGCATGCCGGAATTTTTCATGGTGTCATAGAGCTCCTGATTAAACCTGGCCGTCCCGAAGCTCAGATTGCAGATGGATGCCCCGTTGGCCTCTGCGTAGCGTATAGCCTGAGCCACATGCTCCGGCGTTCCGATCCCCTCTTCCGTTCCCAGAACCTTGACCGGCATAATCTTTACATAGGAGGGATCGCAGATGCCGGTGATCCCTTTCCCGTTTTGAGCCGCAGCAATGGTTCCCGCTGAGTGAGTGCCGTGGTTATCCTCCCTGCCCGAATAGAGCTGATTGTTTCCGGCATAGAAGTTCCAGCCGTTCACATCGTCCACATAGCCGTTTCCATCATTGTCTGCGCCGTCTCCGGGTATCTCATCCGTATTGATCCAGATGCCTCCGGACAGCTCCTCATGATCGATCTGAATTCCCGTATCGATAACTGCCACAATCGTTTCTGTCTTTCCCTCCACGGCGTCGTAGGCAGCCCTGGCGGAGGTCAGGTTAATATCCATCCCCGCCTTGGCAAAGGTGGTACCGCGGCTGTCCACCTCTGGCCCGTAGACAGGTCCTCCTGTCCGGGAGGTCAGATTCTGAAACAGCGTCTCTGCCCCTCTGTTCTGATCAATCAGACGGAACAGTCCATTGTTCAGAAATCCCCACTGATACTCATTATACGGATCTCCTCCCTGATAAGCCCGGGTGCCCGGTCCTGCGGCAAACGCTCTCACATTCCTTTCCTTTTCCTGGGTACCTCTCAGAGAAGACCTCACCGGCGCCGGCCAAATCAGGGCTCCTGCCTGCAGAAAGGCTGCGGCGGAAATGACGGCAGCAGACAGAAGCAGTGCAGACAGAAACGTCTTAGACGGAGCTGCCGTCCGGAAGAGATCCCGGCTCTGGGCCCTGCTGTTTAATTTTTTCATATTATTCCTTTTCTTCATCATGACTCCGGCCTTTCGCGCCTATCTCGTTGCCCTGCTCCGGCCCTTCCGCAGAGGCTTTTTTCTCTGACTTCTTTTTCCCGTCCTTCTCTCCGGCTTTCTTCTCCCCGTCTTTCTTTGCCTTCTTCTTCTCTTCCGCCGCTTTTTCCTGTTTATCTTTTTTCCCCTTCTTTTCTCCTTTTTTCTCCTCCGTCCTGTCCTGCAGGCCAATGAATACCACAATGGTTCTGGCCGGTACCAGGAACTGCTTCTGCTGCTCCAGGCACGGCTCCTCTCCCTCCTCATAGATGCCGTTTCTCTCTCTGTCATCTGTGTTAAAGGACAGATGCCATTTCATCCCTTTGGGGAGTCTGGGAAGAGCAAATTCATGGGGCTCCCAGTGCATGTTGTAGGCGGTAAAAAAGTAGTCATCCGGGGTGCCGTCCGCCTTCCTCGCATACTCCCCGCAGTACATAATCCCCAGCTGGCGGCGGAAATTCTCAAACTCCGGGCACCAGGCCTTCACACCGTGGTAGGAGACATCCGGGTGTCCGCAGGCCAGATAATCCATCACCTTCGGCTCCTGGGCCATGTGGAACACAGGGTGTTTCTTCCGGAAGGCAATCACCCGTTTTGCAAACTCAAAGATGTCTCTGTTTATCCTCAGCAGTCCCCAGTCCAGCCATGAGGTTTCATTATCCTGGCAGTAGGAGTTGTTGTTTCCCCCCTTGGAAAATCCAAATTCGTCGCCGGACAGGAGAAGAGGCGTACCCTGGCTTAAGAAAAGGATGAGGAGCGCATTTCTGATCTGCTTGCGCCTCATAGCAGCTACCTTTTTCTTGCGGCTTGGCCCCTCCACGCCGCAGTTCCAGGTATAGTTCCAGGAACTTCCGTCCTGATTGTTCTCTCCATTCCTTTCATTGTGCTTCATCTCATAGGTAACGGCATCCATGAGAGTAAAGCCGTTTGTGTTGGCCATATAGTTTATGACTCCATAGCCCTTCGGATTTCTCCTGTTTCTGAAAATCAGGCTGTTCATCTGATCCTCGTCGCCCTTCAGAAGTCTTCTCATATCGACCAGAAAGCCGTCATTGTACTCTGCCAGATGGCGCCGGCCCGGTGTTTCCTCCTCCTCCCAAAAGGCAGCAAACAGCTTGGTTTCTGACAGCCACGGATCGTCTTTCAGAGACGGGCAGCCGGAAATCCCCACCAGGTGTACGCCGTCCACATGGTATTCCCTCACCCAGAAGCGCACTGCCTCCGAGATGACAGCGGCGCTCTCCTTTCCGGTGAAGTACAGCTCGATAATCAGCTCCAGGCCGTTCTGGTGAAGCTCCTTCACCAGCTCCTTGAACTCCCGTACCGGGTTCTTCTCCCCGCACTTCCCTGAAGCGTAGGACTCCTTGGGTGCAAAGAGCATGCCGGGAGTGTAGCCCCAGTAATTGAGCTTTCCGGTGGGCCGGTCTGTGCCGTAGGGGTTTCCGTCTGAGCCGTCTGGCAGCATGACCTCCTCAAATTCGTTGGGCGGCATCAGTTCCAGGGAGGTGATGCCAAGTTCTTTAAAATACGGGATCTTTTCTGCAATGGCCCTGAAGGTTCCCGGCTCTGCACCGTTCTCATCCCGCTCCTCCTCTATTCCGTCCACACCCTTCAAGCCGGCCCGCATGGTCAGTCCCCTTGTGTGGATCCTGTAGAGAATCATATCCTCATACGGAATCTGAAGGGGTCTGTCTCCCTCCCAGTCAAAGCTCTCAAGCTCAAACCGGCTCCTCAGGGGAGTATCCACATGAGAAAGCTCTCCCCAGGTTCCATGTCCCGTAAAAGAGCGGCCAAAAACGTCCGGCGTCTCCTGTCCGTCCGATAAAATGGAATAGGTCAGACCGGAAAAATCCTCTCCCAGGAGCTTCATACACCGCATCCTGCCCATTCGGGAGTTCTTAGGGAAAGGGAACACTCTCCGTATCTCCTTTTTCTGCGTTCCATCCGTTCCCTCTTCCTGTTCAAATACCGCAAGGCTCACCTCTTCTCCGGCTGCCGCCGTGCAGATGTACACACCGTCCTCTGTTTTTGCCACTCCCGGCTGAAAATATCCCGGTTCTTCCCCTGAAATAACAAGTTTTTCTATTTTCACGCCTATCTCTCCCATCCCGGGCTTCACGCCTGTAAAAAATTGGTTTCCTGATTCCTGCTATGCTCTAGCGGCCGTTCTGCTGTGCAATCTGATCTGCCAGATCATTCAGGTACACCCACCGATCCATCTTCTGTTCCAGAAGCGTCTCTGTCTCTTCCTTTTCCTTCATCAGAGCAGCCAGCTTTGTGTAATCCCTGGCGGCCCTGTCAATCTCAGGCCCCAGCTGTTCCAGTTTTTGTTCCAGCCCGGCTATTTCATCCTCAATAGTCTCCCACTCTTTCTGCTCCATGTAGGTGAATTTGAGTTTTTTAACCTGGCCTTCTTTCCAGCTTTTTCTGGAATGTTTTTCCTGTCCTCCGCTCTCTCCGTCCCCGGCTGCCTCCCGGCCTTTTTCTTTTGCAGCTCCGGTTCCTGTCCCTTCTTTCTCCTCTCTCTCCTGCGCTGCGGCCTGATAATCTGTGAATCCTCCCTCATACTGGCAGATTTTTCCGTCTCCCTCAAAAGCAAAAATCCTTCTCACAACCCGGTCTAAGAAATACCGGTCATGGGAGACCGTGATGACAATGCCCTGGAAGCTGTCAAGATAGTCCTCCAGAATCGTCAGTGTCCTGATATCCAGGTCATTGGTAGGCTCGTCGAGAATCAGCACGTTTGGGGCATCCATCAGGATTCTCAGCAGGTACAGCCGCCTCTTCTCACCGCCGGACAGCTTTCCGATCACAGTATACTGCACAGAGGAAGGGAATAAGAACCGCTCCAGCATCTGGGAGGCGGAGACACTGCCGTCCGGCGTCCTCACATACTCAGCCACATTTTTAATATAGTCAATAACCCTGAGATTGTTGTCCATGGCCTCATTTTCCTGAGAAAAATACCCCAGTCTCACCGTCTGGCCAATCTCAATCTCTCCGCTGTCAGGCTTCACCCACCCGGCAATCATCTTCATCAGAGTCGATTTTCCACTTCCGTTGGGTCCGATAAAGCCGACTCTGTCATTTTTCAGAAAAATATAGCTGAAGTCCCGGACCAGGATTTTTCCATCGTAGGCCTTATTAAGATTCCTGAGCTCCACCGTCGTCCTTCCCAGGCGGCTTGCGATGGAACCGAGCTCAACTTCCCCGTCGTACTCCGGTCCGCTCTTCGCACTCAGAGCCTCAAACCGCTGGATCCGCCCCTTCTGCTTCGTGGAGCGCGCTCTGGCTCCCCGCTTCATCCACTCCAGCTCCACCCGGAGGATGGACTGGCGCTTTCTCTCTGACGCCTCCGCCATGGCCATCCGCTCTGCCTTCAGCTCCAGAAAGCCCTCATAATTGGTCTGATAGCTGTAGAGCTTTCCCCTGTCTAGCTCCACAATCCGGTTGGTCACGCTGTCCAGGAAGTATCTGTCATGGGTGATCATGAGGAGGGCTCCCCTGAACTTTTTCAGGTACTCCTCCAGCCAGTCAGCCATGGCGCTGTCTAAATGGTTGGTGGGCTCGTCCAGGATCAGAAGGTCGGCTGTGGAGAGCAGGACACTCGCCAGAGCCACCCGTTTTCTCTGACCTCCAGAGAGTGTCTCAATCTTCGCCGTCCAGTCCGGTACATCCAGCTTCATCAGCATGTTCTTGGCCTGTCCCTCCAGATCCCAGGCCTGCTCATGTCCCTCATTTTCCCGGATCACACTCTCAAGTACCGTATACCCGGGCTCAAAGACAGGGTTCTGGGGAAGGTAGCGGATATAAAGGTTCCTCCCTTTTACCACACTTCCCTGATCCGGCTCCTCGAGTCCGGCCGCTATCTTTAGCAGCGTGGATTTTCCGGTTCCGTTAATTCCGATCACTCCCACCTTTTCTCCCTCATTAATGGAAAATGCAGTGTCATCAAAAAGCAGCCGCTCTGTGTATGATTTTGTGAGATGTTCGATTGTCAGTAAATTCATGTCCGTCCTCTCCTGTTCTGGCTCCCCGCTTTATCCATTCCGGCTTCTGGCTGTTTTGAACGTGCAGGGTTCTTCTGCCCGCTTTTCCGGTCTGTCAGCCCTTTATCTGATCACCAGCTCTACCGGGCAGTGGTCAGAGCCCATAATCTCCGTGTGGATGGAGGCGCTCACCAGCCTGTCCTTCAGACTCTCTGAAACACAGAAATAGTCGATGCGCCACCCGGCGTTCTTCTCCCTGGCCTTAAACCGGTAGGACCACCAGGAGTAGACCCCCTCCGTGTCCGGGTAGAAATGTCTGTAGGTGTCGATAAAGCCTGCATCCAGAAGGGCGGAAAACTTTCCTCTCTCCTCATCGGTAAAGCCCGCGTTCTTTCTGTTTGTCTTCGGATTCTTCAGATCAATCTCCCTGTGGGCTACGTTTAAGTCTCCGCAGAAAATAACCGGCTTTTTCTCTTCCAGCTTTTTCAGATAGGCAAGAAAGGCGTCTTCCCACTCCATGCGGTAGGGCAGTCGGGCCAGCTCATTCTGGGAATTGGGTGTGTAGCAGGTCAGCACATAGTAGTCCTCATACTCTGCCGTGATCACTCTTCCCTCGTGGTCATGGGCGTCAATTCCCAGGCCGTAGACCACGCTGACCGGCTCCTCCTTGGTAAACAGAGCAGTTCCTGAATAGCCCTTTTTGTCAGCATAGCTCCAGTACTGATAGTATCCCGGTATGTCAAGATCAATCTGACCGGCCTGGAGCTTGCTCTCCTGAATACAGAAAATATCTGCATCCAGCTCCCGAAATACGTCGAGAAATCCCTTTCCCACACAGGCTCTCAGACCGTTCACATTCCACGAAATCATTTTTTTCATTCTGTATTGTTCTCCTTATCTCCCTCAGCCGCCGGGCGGACCTGCCCGGCACACATGCAGGTGTACATTCACTAAGCTCTTAAACTCCGCACAGATAAAACAAAAAGCCTGCAGCGGCTTCACTGTGGCTTTAGTATAGCATTTTCTCGTTTATTTTGGAAGGGGATTAGACAGAAGATGCCGGAAGCCTGGCCCGTCCCCATCCGTGACAGAGGGCACCGGTTTCTTTCAAAAAACAGAAGGCCGCTTCCCCGCAGGCATCGCTCATACAGGGAAACGGTCCTCTGTCCGGTTCTGTTTTCTGTCTGTCAGCAAAGCGCCTCCGCAGCTCTACAGCCCTGCACGAATCTTCTGACGGGCAATCTTATGCTTTTCCACATATCCCGTCAGGATCAGGGTCAGGGCTCCGTCTCCCGTTACATTGCAGGCTGTCCCGAAACTGTCCTGAAGGGCAAAGATGGTCAGCATCAGGGCAGTTCCCATCTCGTCGAAGCCCAGGACGCCTGTGATGAGCCCCAGAGATGCCATAACCGTTCCCCCGGGAACTCCGGGAGCCCCCACGGCAAACACGCCCAGCAGCACACAGAACAGTACCATGGTAGGCAGATCCGGGATTGCCCCGTAGAGGATCTTTGACACGACCATGACGAAGAAAACCTCTGTCAGCACAGAGCCGCACAGATGGATGTTTGCAAACAGCGGGATTCCGAAGTCAACCATATCATCCCTGAGCGTGGGCTCGGACTTTTTGGCGCATTCCAGTGCCACTGCAAGGGTAGCGGCTGAGGACATGGTTCCCACGGCCGTAATATAGGCCGGCCCGTAATTGCGCAGCACATGCAGGGGATTCTTTCCTGTATACAGACCGGCAAGGCCATAGAGAAGGGCAAGCCAGATATAATGCCCGACCATTACGATCAGAATCACCTGTACAAATACCGGAACCTGTTTGGTAATGGAGCCCTCATAGGCCAGAGAACAGAAAGTCATGGCAATGTAAAGCGGAAGAAGGGGAATCACGATCTTCTTTACAATGTCCAGCACAATTCTCTGGAACTCGTCAAGCACAGAGGTAATAGTTCCTGCCTTCGTCCAGGTGGCCGCAAGGCCGATGAGTACGGAAAATACCAGCGCGCTCATAACCTCCATTACCGGCGGGATGGAGAGCTGGAACACCACCTCCGGAAGCTCTCTCAGCCCTTCCACATTCGGGTTAATAGACAGCCCGGGTATCATTGCAAAGCCTGCTGCCATGGAAAACAGTGCCGCGCCCAGGGAGGATACATAGGCCGCCAGAAGAGCGATTCCAAGCATTCTGGATGCATTGCTGCCCAGCTTTGTGATGGACGGGGCAATGAACCCGATAATGATGAGCGGAACACAGAAATTGATAAACTGTCCCATAATGTAATTGAGTGTGACAATCAGATTCATCAGCCCTTCATTTGCATACAGGCCGATGAGAATGCCTGCCGCCACTCCCAGAAGGAGGCGAAACGGCAGACTGCCAGTCAGTTTTTTCATAAAAATCTCCTTTCCTGCCGCACTCCCTGTCCCGCCGCTTCTTTCCCATGAGAATCAGGATTCCTGAAGCGGACAAACCTGCCGGGACGGAAATGCACCTTTCCCTTATATAAAATATGCACTCTCTCTGTCCGCGAAACAATTATAACAGAAATTTTTATCATTGCCATATCTGCTTTTTATTTCCAGAAATATATTTTCCCTTCTCAATAATAATGGTATAATTCCTCTATCACAGTTCAACCGCTGCGGAAGCGCCCCTTTGATTTCCGCTGTGCCCGATGGAGGAATCTGTCTTTTATGAGAGACAGGGAATTCCGTACAAATCTGAATTTTATCCATATCAGGGCAGTATCACAGCAGACGTTTCCCGGCTATACGAAAAAGCAGGAGGTACAGGTATGAGAAAGCAAATCAGGACAATCGCTGCCATCACGCTGTCAGGCGCTCTTGCGGCCATGTCAGGCTGCAGCGCCATTCCACGGGAGGGCGGCATAACGAGTGAAACTTCATCACAGAGCGCTGGCAGCAGCGGTGCAGACGGGACCCTCTCTGAATCCATAACAGACGAGGCCTCTGACACAGAGCTGTTCAACGCCTATATTACGGTCAACAATCTTATGGCAGGCCGCGTCAACGATTCCCTTGCCCGCTATTTTGAGTATGTCAAATTTCAGGAGGAATTTGCCCTGTACGAGGAGGGACGCTACAATGGCTGCTACGACGTGGATTATCTGATAGAGGATGTGGAGGAGGCCTACTCTCTCGTCCAGGCAAAAGCCGAAAAGGACGATCTTGATCAGTCCTTCCTCTCCCTCTATCCGGTTTTAACGGACATGATGAACGTGCTGGACGACATCTATGAGTATGCCGATATGAAATCCTACCTGGACGACGACTATGCCCGTGCCAGAGAGTACCACGCAAAGCTCTGGTCTGACTACACTGCCTATGAGTCTCTGGCAGATGATTTCATGAGCCGGCTGAGCGCTGTGGAGACGGAGCGGAATGCCGAGGCGTTAGAGCAGATGAAGGAGGAGGGGCTTGTGGCCTTCTACGCAGTCAACTGTGTCATAAACTCCGCCCAGGCTCTCCAGATGGAGCTTTACAATCAGGGAATCACAGATGAAACTATTCTCGATATGAATCTGGAGTCTGTCCAGCCTCTGTATGATCAGTTCACCGCTGATGTAGAGTCTGTTCTCGGCTATGCAGAGGATGAGGAACAGCTCACAAGTGAGGGCATTCCCGTCCACTCCGCCTACTGGTCCAGCTTTCTGAGCGATATGAAGGATACGAAGCTCTCCATGACAGAGGTGCTGGAGCATGTGAAAAATGGGGAGCCGCTGTCAGGCTCCGACACGCTGATCGCTCTCCCGGGAAACTCATCGCTGGCCTCCTTTGACGCAGGTATTTCAGCCATGATCTCCGATTACAATCATTTTATCTCCTACTGATAGAAGCCAGGTGCCAGACAGTCGGGCATACACAAGAGAAGGACAGCCACTTTGCTCTCTGCAGACGCAAAATGGCTGTCCTTCCGGCAGACTGGTCTGCCTCTTTTCATTAACTCTTCTGCATATCTTTTCTGCGGTTTGGCTCAGCGCCGTTATGTTATTCCTGATCCTCCCACAGCTTCTGAGGGTAATATCCCGAGTCCTTCAGCCCCTGAATGGCATCCATCACCATCGGCTTATCCTCTTTATAGGTAACGCCGTACCACTTGTCAGCGCTCTTTAAGACTGTCACCTCAGCCTTCCCCTCTTTCAGGAGCTCATCCACCACAAAGGGCAGGAAATACTCACATTTTTCCGGGTTTACAGGGAGATTTTTGTCCAGAAATGCCGTAAAGCGCGCCTCCAGCTCCCCAAGTATGCTCTCTGTAAAGCCCCACATGTTCATGGATACCAGAGTATCCTCAGGAAGGAAGGTCCAGGTAGCTCCGCCGTCCTCCGTATACTCCGCCCTGTCCCCATGCTTTTCAATCCGTGTCCGCTCGTGGATATCAACCAGATGCCCCTTCTCATCTGCCGTACAGATACCCCGGGACACATGGCCGTTCTCTGTCAGGGTGTTGTACAGTCTGTAGCCCACCATGGCATACTGGTATTTCTCGTTGTCCCCCTGCTCAGAGAGCCGGCGGCAGATCTCTCGGAAGGCAGTCTTTCCATAGTAGTCGTCAGCATTGATCACCGCAAAGGGTCCGTCAATCAGGTCTTTGCAGCAGAGAACCGCGTGTCCCGTCCCCCATGGCTTTACACGGTTTTCCGGAACACTGTAGCCCGCCGGAAGGCAGTCTGTCTCCTGGTACACATATTCTACCTGAATATGCTTCTCCATCCTGTTTCCGATATGCTCCTTAAATTCCTTCTCAATAGCCTTCTTGATAATGAAGATAACCTTCTCAAAGCCCGCTTCCTTTGCGTCAAAAATGGAAAAGTCGATAATCAGATCTCCGTCGCGATCCACCGGATCGATCTGCTTTAAGCCGCCGTAGCGGCTCCCCATCCCTGCTGCCATAATCACCAGCACCGGTTTTTTATTCATGGTATGCCTCCTCGCTGTGAAACGGCGGGCAGCTGCTTTTCCTGAAAAGGCAGCCGCCCGGCTTTCCTCTGCCCCTTAGTCCTCGTTCTCCTCAGCCTCTGTAAGCGTAAATACCTGACGCTTTCTTGCCATCTCATCGCTCTCCAGGTACTCGTCATAGGTGGTGATCTTGTCGATCAGCTTGCCGTTTACAATCTCCATAATACGGTTGGCTGTAGTCTGGACGATCTGATGGTCACGGGAGGAGAAGATAATCACACCCGGGAATTTCGTCATTCCGTTGTTCAGTGCGGTGATGGACTCCATGTCCAGGTGGTCTGTAGGCTCGTCAAACATCAGCACGTTTGCGCCGGAGATCATCATCTTGGAGAGCATGCAGCGGACCTTTTCTCCTCCTGAGAGGACTCTCACCTTCTTCACACCGTCGTCTCCGGCAAAGAGCATACGGCCCAGGAAACCGCGGACATAGGTGACATCCTTCACCGGCGAGTACTGGGTCAGCCAGTCCACGATAATGTCGTCATTGTCAAACTCTGCGCTGTTGTCCTTGGGGAAGTAAGCCTGGGTGGTGGTCACGCCCCACTTGTAGCTTCCCTCATCCGGCTCCATCTCTCCTGCCAGGATTTTGAACAGCACCGTCTTGGCCTGCTCATTGGGGCCCACCAGAGCCACCTTATCCTCCCGGTTCAGGATAAAGGAGATGTTGTCAAGCACCTTTACGCCGTCGATGGTCTTGGAAAGGTTCTCCACGGTCAGCACCTCATTTCCAATTTCACGCTCCGGACGGAAATCAATGTATGGGTACTTGCGGCTGGAAGGACGGATCTCGTCCAGCTGGATCTTTTCCAGAGCCTTCTTTCTGGAGGTCGCCTGCTTGGACTTGGAGGCGTTGGCGGAGAACCGCTGGATGAACTCCTGGAGCTCCTTGATCTTCTCCTCCTTCTTCTTGTTGGCCTCCTTCATCTGCTTGATCATAAGCTGGCTGGACTCATACCAGAAATCATAGTTTCCGGCATAGAGCTGAATCTTTCCATAGTCAATGTCGGCAATCTGCGTGCAGACTTTGTTTAAGAAGTAACGGTCATGAGAGACCACGATAACCGTGTTCTCGAAGTTGATCAGGAACTCCTCCAGCCAGGCGATGGCATCCAGATCCAGGTGGTTCGTCGGCTCATCCAGAAGAAGGATATCCGGGTTTCCGAAAAGAGCCTGGGCGAGAAGCACTTTGACCTTCTGGGCGCCTGTCAGGTCGCCTACCATCTGGTAGTGGTACTCTGTCTCAATTCCCAGTCCGTTCAGGAGGTTCGCAGCATCAGACTCGGCCTCCCAGCCGTTCATGGTAGCGAACTCTCCCTCCAGCTCTGCGGCCTTGACTCCGTCCTCCTCCGTGAAGTCCTCCTTCATATAAATAGCTTCCTTCTCCTTCATGATCTCGTACAGGCGGGCATTCCCCATAATAACCGTGTCGAGAACCGGGTACTTATCGTACTTGAAGTGATCCTGCTGTAAGAAGGAAAGACGCTGTCCGGGAGTGATAATCACGTCTCCGTTTGTAGGCTCCAGCTGTCCGGAAAGGATTTTTAAGAAGGTTGACTTTCCCGCTCCGTTGGCGCCGATCAGGCCGTAGCAGTTGCCCTCCACAAACTTGATGTTTACATCCTCAAACAGTGCTTTTTTCCCTACCCGTAATGTTACATTGCTTGCACTAATCATGTTTTTTTCCTTTCATTTTTCTTATTTGACTTTTATGGCTCCGTTTACTGCAGTCTACAGCCGGCTGTCGTCTGCCGTGGTATCCTGCAGTCCGGCCTGCAGGCGCCGGAGCGTGTTTCTCTATGTTTAAAAGAGGGGGATTTTTACGTCCCCCTCTGAATTCTGCCTATTCTATTGTACAGGAAAATTTGTATTTTTCAAGTACCTTTTCTCTGATTTTACCTGATTTTACCTTGCTTTTCAGGGTTTTCAGGGGCTGGTCCAGCCTTCTGTGTCCTCCTTGGTACTTTCCTTCTGTGTCTTTTTGTCAGGATCCGCCGCTCTGCCTGTATCTGTGTGCTCTGTTTTGTTTTTCGGCTTCTGTGATACAGTTTATGAAAGTTCTCTCCGGTACACAGTTGAAGTCCGCCGGTGGATATTGTATAATACCTCGTGTGCATTATCCGAATACCGATACTATAACTGCTATTATATAAAGAGTGTGTACATTTCTGATTCACAGCTCTGTTTTTTATGTAGGATTTTCTGCTGCTATTGCTTTTGACGGAAGGGAGGCGGAGCTTAAATGACAGGCACCAGGAAGGAGTATGGAACGAATCCGGTACTCCGGTTTATGCAGAAATTTGGATATCTGATGGCTCTGAATATTCTTTTTCTCGTTTTTTCCATCCCCATCGTTACGTTCGGGGCAGCTCTCTGTGCCCTGTACTATACCCTCTGCCGGATTATCGAGGGGCAGGAGACGGAGATTTTCAGAACCTTTCTCCGGGGATTTTCTGAAAATCTGTTCCGGGGGACCGTGATGGGGCTAGCTGCACTGCTTCTCGGGCGGATTTTTTATCTGGAGCTCCAGTTTCTGCTCCTGATGCCGTCAGCCCTTGGCCCCTCTGCAGTCTGCGGGCTGTGGTGCCTGTTTTCCTTCGGATGCCTGGTGTCGGCCTTTCTTTTTCTCTACTTTTTCCCTCTTCAGGCCAGATTCCGCGGTTCCTTCGGAAAGATTATCGCAGATTCTTTTCTGCTCAGCATCCGGCATCTGCCGCGCACGGTTCTTCTGCTGGTATCAGACGGGGCCATAACAGCCGCGGCTGTCTGGTTCCTCCTGTCCGTTCCCGCAGTGGGAATTGTCCCGTGGACCGTACTGGTGCCGCTTATCTGCATGGTCAACGCACTTTATCTAAGGGATATTCTCTCCCTTCGCGGGGAGGAGAACGGCCAGAAGGCGGGCAAAACGGAAGGCGGACAGACCTGGAAAAAAGCACACTTCAGAGGCAGAAAAGGAGGAGAAACAGATGTCTGAACATGAACTCATAATTCCTGACAGGGGCTTCCCGTTTAAAATTTTTGAATTTGAGGGCAAAAGAGGGAAATACTTCCGAGATCGGCACTGGCACCGCTCCATCGAAATTTTTGCCGTCTACGATGGTTATGTAAACTTTGAGGTCAACGATTTCAGGCTGTGCCTGAAGGCTGGAGAGTTTATCCTCCTAAACTCCAACGAAGTACATTCCATCGACTCTCCTGAGCCAAATTCCACAGTCGTGCTCCAGTTTCCTCTGAAGCTGTTCGCGCATTATTACAATGATGACTCGTTTATCTATTTCACCCACAGCCCCAGAAACGAAGATCAGGAGGTGATGCAGATTATCTTGCAGATGTATCAGGAAATTCAGCATGAAAAATATGGGTTTGAGTACAAGGTTCAAAGTGAATTTTTTCAGCTTCTCTACCTGCTGGTGGTCAAATACAGAAAGCTGGAAGTGAGCCCTGAGATACGTGTTCGGTATCAGAAGCTGAATTACCTGTCCTCGATTATTGATTATATATACGAGCATTTCCAGGAAAATATCTGCCTTCAGGAGCTCTCAGAAAAATTCGGCTACTCCTCTGCCTACCTCTCCCGAATGTTCCAAAAATATGCCCAGGTAAATTATAAAACGCTCCTTTCCAGTATACGGCTTGAGTTTGCCTTCCGCGAGCTGGTCAGCACCGACCACACAGTTTCGGAGGTGGCCCTCAACAGCGGTTTCCCATCCGGCAAGGCGTTTTCCAGAGAATTTAAGAAAAAGTATCACATGATTCCCACCGAATACCGGAGACATCTGGCAGGCCGCGGTGACAGCTAATTACCTCCCCCCGACCGGGCAGCTTTGGCAGAACGGCCCTATCCTTTGTATCTATTTACCAATTTTATCCTTGTTTAATCACTAAAATCATGCATTTCGCCTTGTCATGTTCACTTTAGCTCGTTTCATTATATCTATTTTGTATTGTTTTATATGAAAAAGTCAAAAAATAACCCCAAATATATACAAAAATCGGAGGATAAAACAAAAAATAACCGATATAATAGACTCATCAAGTGGATACGGTTTATCCCGGCCGACCTTCGAGCGGCAGGGATAAGACTTCGGCGGACAGCAGGTCCGCCAAAAAATTCTATTTCACTAAAGGAGGAAGGTATATGAAAAAAATTTTATCAGGAGTACTGGCAGCGGCAGCAGTTGTTTCCCTGACAGCCTGCGGCTCATCTTCTTCAGGAAGCTCACAGACCACAGCTGCCGGCAGCCAGCCCGCGGCACAGGCTCAGGAGAGCCAGGAGGCACCGGCCATCACGGCAGATGTGACAAAGGCGGAAGGGGAAATTAATCTCTGGACCAATCTGAGTCAGGAAGAGATGAACTTCTACGTGGAGGAATTTAACAAGATCGTGCCGGGCGTAAAGGTCAATCTGACTGTCATGCCTTCCAACGAGTACAGAACAAAGCTCCAAAACGCATTCCGGACCGGAACGAATGCTCCCGATGTAGTGACGTTTGAGATCTCAGACTTCGGCGCTTATATTGACACGGATCTGCTGGAGAACCTAAGCCAGGAGCAGTATGGCGCAGAAGAGGTATTAAGCGATATGATCCCCTACGTGCAGGAACTTTCAAGAGACAAGGACGGCAATATCAAGGGACTCACCTGGCAGTCCACCCCGGGCGGCTTCTGGTACAGAAAGGATCTGGCAAGAGAGTATCTGGGAACAGATGATCCGGAAGAGCTCTACAACATGATGTCTGACTGGGACAAAATCATTGAGGTCGGCGAAGAGGTATGGGAGAAATCTGGCGGAAAGATTGCCCTTCTGAGCGATGTGGAAGATATTCTTCAGATTTACGCTTCCTATAAGGGTGCTCCATGGGTAGATGAAAACGGGCACATTCTCTCCGACGACTATCAGCTGGAAATGTATTCCCTCATGGATGAAGTAGTGAAGAACCACGTAGATGCCGAGGCTGATATGTGGTCAGCAGGCTGGACATCCGGCGTTTACTCAAATGACATGTACATTATGACAGCGCTCCCAACCTGGGGCCTGATCCACAACATCAAGCCTGGAATTCCGACAGATGAGATGGATAAGGCAGAGAACCTCTGGGGCGTTATGAAGGCTCCTATCCCTTACATGAACGGCGGAACCTGGTATGCGATGTATTCCGGCTCCAAGAATAAGGATGCTGCCTGGGCATGGATCAAGACCCTGACCTCCAATGAGGATTACCTTGTAAACGGACTTGCCGGTGTACAGGGTGACTTCCCGGCATATATTCCAGCCATCGAGAGATGTATCGCGGAGGGACACACCGACATCGTCACCGGCGACCAGGAGTATTATCAGGATTTCTATGACATCGCGCTCACCGTTAAGGCAGACCCGATGACCAAGTATGACCGTCAGGCATGGGTAAGCGCAGGCGCCCAGATGGATCTGATTGCGACAGGCCAGATCACGCCTGAGGAGGCGGTCAAGGGCTTTAATGAGGATATGAAAAATATTTACCCTGAGATTAATATTGACTGAAAGAGGCAGAGAGACGGCAGCAGAACCTTCCCCTTCTGCTGCCCCGCTCAAAAGGCAGGCGGAAAATCCGGCCGGCAAACAGAACATAGCTAAAACTTAGGAAAAGGGATGCTGTCATTTCACACACCGCAGCATCCCTTTTCCAGAATCATGATCGCCTCTGCCGCCGGCTGTCGGTCCTATCCAGCCTGCTGCCGCGGAGCGAAATCGCGGCACGTTCATTCTGTCACAGCTGTGTGCGGGCTGTATCTTAAGAGCAGAGCCCGCTTGGAAAAACGAAAGGAGGAAAAGAAATGGCAGGCTTTCCGTTAAAAAGGAAGAAAAACAGAGTCAACAAAAAGAATGTCGGCCTTTTTTTCATTGCCCCCTATTTCATCATGTTTCTGCTGTTCACCTTTTACCCGATCGCCTACACGTTCCGTCTGAGTTTTTTTAACTGGGACGGTCTTGGCAGCCCGGAGTTTGTGGGGCTGGCCAATTACGCCAGGCTGATTGGGGACAAAGTGTTTATCAAGTCTATCTGGAATACGATTTTTATTGCCCTTGTGGCCATGGTTCCCCAGATGGTATTCGGTCTGGTTCTGGCCTTTGTGCTGAATCAGAAACAGCTTCGGGGAAGCAGCTTTTTTAAGACGGTATTCTATTTTCCGAACCTGGTAACCGCCGTTTCCCTCGGCGTCCTGTTCAGCCTTCTCTTTGACTGGAAGGTGGGAAGCGTCAACCAGATTTTAATGTCCCTTCACCTGATCTCTGAGCCGATCAACTGGAAGGGCAACGCCCTGTACTCCCAGCTCATTGTGGCCTTCGTGCTGTTCTGGCAGTACTTCGGCTACTATACCATTATTTTCACGGCAGGAATCCGTGGAATCCCCTACGATCTGTTTGAGGCTGCAGAGCTTGATGGAGCCAGCAAGGTGCAGATTTTCTTCCGCATCGTGCTGCCCCTTCTGCGCCCGATTATGACCTTCGCCTTCGTGACCTCCATCATCGGCGGACTGCAGATCTTTGACCTTCCGTATACCTTCGGAGGCAACGCAGGAGGAACCGGCAACTCTCTGCTGACCATGGTGATGTACATGTACAACACCGCCTTCCGAAACCTGGATTACGGCTACGGAGCAGCGATTTCCTACGGACTTTTTGTGATTATTATTATCTTTTCACTTATTTTTATGAAATACACCACAGGGAAAAAGGAGCAGTATTAAATGGCAGGAAAAAGAAAAGAAAAAGTAAAGACAAAGCTGACCCTCACCTACCTCTTTCTGATCTTCCTGGCCGTTATCAGCATCCTGCCGTTCTACAGCATGATTATCGGATGCACCCACGATAACGCGGCGCTGGCCACCTCGTTCCAGCTTGTTCCGGGAAAATATCTGGCAGCAAACTTCGAGAGGCTCAACAGCAATGTCAATATCTTCAGAGGCATTTTAAACAGTCTTTTTATCGCCGTTCTCTACACGGCCATCTCCACTTACGTGGGAGCCCTGACCGCCTACGGCTTCGCAAAATACCGCTTCCGCGGAAACCGGGTGCTGTTCTGGGTCGTCCTCGGAACCATGATGCTGCCGGGGCAGCTCGGAATCATCGGCTACTTCCAGCTTATGAATGACATTCATCTTCTGGATCACTATGCAGCCCTGATTCTTCCCAGTTTTGCAACACCGGTTATGGTTTACTGGAACAGGCAGTATATTGACGCCTACGTGCCGGACGAGCTGATTGAGAGTGCCAGGGTGGACGGCTGCGGGGAGCTTAAAATCTTTAACAAGATTATCTTTCCGGTGATCATTCCGGGCGTGGCCACACAGGCAATCTTTACCTTTGTCCAGTCCTGGAATACCTATGTGCAGCCCTCCATCCTTCTCTTCTCACAGGACAAGTTTACGCTTCCCGTGCTGGTTCAGCAGATGCAGGGCGTGTACAAGACAGACTATGGAGTCGTGTATCTGGGCGTCACCCTTTCGGTGATCCCGATCCTCATCATGTTTATGTTCTGTTCCAAGAAGATACTGGAAAGCTCCATGGCAGGAGCCGTAAAAGGATAAGACGAGGTTTTTCAAATGAGTTATAATTTTGATCAGTACATAGACAGGCGCGGCACAGACAGCGCCAAATTTGACGAGCAGGACTGGAAGTACGGCTGTACGGACATGATTCACCTGGGCGTGGCTGACATGGATTTTCGCTCTCCCGAGCCAATTATCGATGCCATGAGAGGGATCGTGGAGCGGGGCGTGTTCGGCTACACGGTTCTCCCCAAAAACTACCGCAGTCTCGCGGCAGAGTGGATGAAGAGGCGCTACGGAGTGGAAATCCGGCCGGAATGGGCTGTGTTTTCCCCCAGAATCAACATGGCCATGAATATGGCTGTGGAGACCTTCACCTCCGGTTCAGACGGGATCGTACTCCACACGCCGGCATACACTGCTCTGCAGAACGCCATTGAAAAATATAACAGGCCCATGATTGAAAGTCCTCTGGAGCTGTCCTATAAAAAAGATGCAGACCAGGGCGGCATAAGGCAGGCTCAGGAGTCTTCCTGGCACATGAACCTCTCTGCTCTCAGAGCCAGCCTTGACAGAGCCCGGGAGAATGGAACTCCGGCCAGGATGATGCTCTTTTGCAATCCCCAGAACCCTACGGGGCGCGTCTGGAGGCGCAGGGAGCTGAGACAGGTGGCAGAGCTTTGCAGAGAATACGGGCTCCTTCTCATCTCAGATGAGATCCATGCCGATTTTATCAGACCGGGCTTTTGCTTTACCTCCATGCTGGAATTCAGAGAGCTGTTAGCCAACCGTCTGATTGTCTGCAATTCCGTCACAAAGACCTTCAATGTGCCCGGCCTCATTCTCTCCAATCTGATCATCCCGGATCCGTCCATCCGGAGGGCCATGGAATCTACCATCGACCGCTGGGGGCTCCACAACCCAAACATCTTTGCCGCAGGCATCATGGAGGCGGCCTTCACCGGATGTGATGACTGGATCGAAGAGGTGAACGCATACCTTGAGGGCAACCGCCTTTTTGTAGAAGAGTACCTGAAATCCCATCTGCCGAAGTTTCAGGTGATTCCCTCGGAGGGAACCTACCTGCTCTGGGTAAGTGTAAAGGAGCTTCACAAATCCCCGGAGGAAATCGAGGATTTTTTCACCCGCCGGGCCAGGGTTTCAGTCTATATGGGCAGCCGGTACGGAAGAAGGACAAGGGACTTTATACGGCTAAACATTGCCTCTCCCCGATCCGTTCTGGAGGAAGCCATGGAGCGGATCCGGGAGGCCTATGCCGGGTGGAGCTAGGGCTTAGGCAACCAGGTCGAACAGATATGAGAGCTCTGCAGAAACAGGGGTATAAGAACCCGTATAAATCAAGCGGAATATAAAAAGAAAATACCGGGACCGTTTCCCCGCAGCACGGACGTAAGCCTTCCTGCCGGAAAACTGCCCGGAAGGAGGAGATACAATGACGATCTATCAGGCAGACAGTGAGGCCTTCAGGAAGTACGGAAGAATTCTTGAGGGCTATGATCTTGATGAATTTCTTGACAGGCTGAATCAGACGCCTGTGACAGACCAGGTGGTTTATGTGCCGTCTGAACCGGCTCTGGAGCAGACAACGGCAGCCGCCCTGTTCGGTGCCAGAGGCTTCGGCGGGCTCCCCATCCAGGTGGGCTTCTGCAATGGGCACAACTGCCGTCTGAACGCAGTGGAGTACCACAAAAGCTCAGAAATTAACGTGGCGGGAACCGATCTGATCCTGCTTCTGGGAAAGCAGCAGGATATAGAAAAGGACTGCTTTTACGACACGTCAAACATAGAGGCCTTTCTGATCCCAGCCGGTACGGCTGTGGAGCTCTACGCCACCACCCTCCATTATGCCCCCTGCAGTGTCAGAGGCCAGGCCTTCCGCTGTGCAGTCATCCTGCCGGCCGGAACCAACCTGCCCCTTGAGCATCCAGCTGACGACTGTCTGCTGGCCGCCAGGAACAAATGGCTCATTGCCCACGAGGACGCCCGCATCGAGGGAGCCTTCACCGGTCTCAGGGGAGAGAATCTGACTGCAGAAAATGAGGGGCTCTAAAAAAGCACTTTTCAGACAGACAGCCTTCCCAGAGGGAGTGTGCAGCAGCCTGAGCTGCGGTGCCGGGCTGTCTGCTCTGCTGTTATTATTATTCATCACTTTATTAACCAGGAGGAAGCAAACATGAAACACTCTGAAAACATTCCAAAAATCAAGGTGGGAATCGTGGCTGTCAGCCGCGACTGCTTTCCCGAATCCCTGTCCGTTTCGCGCAGGGAGGCTCTTGTCAATGCCTACAGGAGCAAATATGATGCCGGGGATATCTATGAATGCCCTGTCTGCATCGTGGAAAGCGAGATCCACATGGTTCAGGCCTTGGAGGATATTAAAAAGGCCGGCTGCAACGCTCTGTGTGTATATCTGGGAAACTTTGGCCCGGAGATCTCCGAAACTCTGCTTGCCAAGCATTTTGACGGTCCTAAGATGTTTATTGCCGCCTCCGAGGAGAGCGGCTCCAATCTGACACAGGGGCGGGGCGATGCCTTCTGCGGAATGTTGAACGCATCCTACAACCTGGCTCTCAGAAATATCAGAGCCTACATACCGGAGTACCCCGTAGGTGATGCTGAGGAATGCGCCGACATGATCCACGAGTTCCTTCCTGTGGCGCGGGCTGTGGCAGCCTTAAAGGACCTTAAAATAATCAGCTTCGGCCCGAGGCCTTTAAACTTTCTGGCCTGCAACGCTCCCATCAAGCAGCTCTACAACCTGGGCGTTGAGATCGAGGAAAACTCAGAACTTGACCTTTTCGAGGCCTTCCACAGGCATGACGGAGATGAGAGAATCCCGCAGATTGTAGAAGAGATGGAAGAAGAGCTGGGAGCCGGCAATAAAAAGCCGGAGATCCTTCACCGTCTGGCCCAGTATGAGCTGACCTTAAAGGACTGGATCCGGGATCATAAGGGCTACCGGAAGTACGTGGCCATTGCCGGAAAATGCTGGCCTGCCTTCCAGACCCAGTTCGGATTTGTGCCGTGCTATGTGAACAGCCGTCTGACTGCCCAGGGAATCCCGGTTTCCTGTGAGGTTGACATTTACGGCGCTCTCAGCGAGTTCATCGGCACAGTGATCAGCCAGGATGCGGTAACACTTCTGGACATTAACAATACAGTTCCCAAGGATCTCTTCGAGGAGGATATCAAGGGCAAATTCCCCTATACCTTGAAGGATACATTCATGGGCTTCCACTGCGGCAATACCGCCTCCGAAAAGCTGTCCTTCTGCGAGATGAAGTACCAGATGATCATGGCCCGCTCCCTTCCCGAGGAGGTGACTCAGGGAACTCTGGAGGGAGACATCGCTCCCGGAGAGATTACCTTCTACCGCCTTCAGAGCACGGCAGACAATCAGCTTCGTGCTTACATCGCGGAAGGCGAGGTACTCCCTGTAGCAACACGATCCTTTGGCTCCATCGGAATCTTTGCCATTCCTGAGATGGGGCGCTTCTACCGCCATGTGCTGATTGAGAAAAACTTCCCCCACCACGGGGCCGTTGCCTTCGGGCGCTTCGGAAGAGAGCTCTTCGAGGTATTCAAATATCTGGGCGTGCCGGTGGAAGAGATCGGCTACAATCAGCCGAAGGGCGTCCGCTATCCGACAGAAAATCCCTTTGGGCGGATGGAATAGGGAAGATTTATTGTTTTTGAATGTTTTATCTGCAGCCCGGCCGGATTTTCCTGTCCGGGCTGCAGATATATGGGAGGAATTTATGTATTTTATAGGAATTGATCTGGGAACCTCGGCTGTCAAGCTCCTCTTGATGGACGAAGAAGGAACTGTATGGAACACGGTAACAGAAGAATATCCTATCTGTTTTTCGGAACCGGGCTGGTCAGAGCAGAACCCTTCCGACTGGTTTGAAAAAACCATGGCAGGTTTAAAGAAGCTGACGAAGGGAATTGACAGGACACAGATCCGGGCAGTCAGCTATTCCGGACAGATGCATGGACTGGTGGCCCTTGACGAGGAGGATCGGGTGATCCGGCCGGCCATCCTGTGGAATGACGGGAGAACCGGCCGTGAGACAGACTGGCTGAATCAGGAAATGGGAAAGGAATGGCTGTCCCGGCAGACGGCCAATATCGCCTTTGCAGGCTTTACCGCCCCAAAAATCCTGTGGATGCAGCACCATGAACCTGAATTGTTCAGACGAATCCGCAAAATCATGCTTCCGAAAGATTATGTAAACTATCGTCTGACGGGACAGTTCTGCACGGACTATTCAGACGCTGCCGGAACCCTTCTTCTGGACGTAAAAAACAGGTGCTGGTCAAAGGAAATGCTCCGACTGTGCGGCATCAGCGAATCTGTCCTGCCCCGGCTCTGTGAGAGCTTTGAGCTGACAGGAACTCTGCTCCCTGAAATCGCAGCGGAACTGGGCTTTCCAGGCACAGTCTTCGCTGCTGCCGGAGCGGCTGACAATGCGGCAGCCGCTGTGGGAAACGGGATTATCGGCACAGGCGGGGAGGAAAAAGGCCACAGCCCGGCTGCTGCAGGCGGATGCAGCCTGTCTCTTGGAACCAGCGGGACCATTCTCATTCCCTCCAGCCAGTTTTGTCCAGTCCCCTCCAATGCCCTTCACGTTTTTTCCCACGCTGATGGGGGCTGGTACATGATGGGCTGTATGCTCAGCGCCGCCTCCTGCTGGAAGTGGTGGACGGAGCAGATCCTGCACACCAGCGACAATGACACAGAGCAGGCTCAGATAGAGTCCCTGGGCCATAACAGGGTCTTCTATCTTCCCTATCTGATGGGAGAGCGATCTCCCCACAATGATCCGAACGCCAGGGCCGCCTTTATCGGAATGGATGCCTCCACCACCAGAGCAGACATGAACCAGGCTGTTTTGGAGGGCGTCCTCTACGGCCTGCGGGATTCTCTGGAAATCGCCAGAGCTCAAAAGAATGCGCCGTCCTTTGCCCGCATCTGCGGAGGCGGTGCCAAGTCTCCCCTCTGGAAGAAGCTGGCCGCCAATATCCTGGGCCTTCCAGTGGAAGTGCCGGCCAACGAGGAGGGGCCTGCCTTCGGCGCAGCCATCCTGGCCGCAGTTGCCGGCGGCGCCTTTCCTTCTGTTCCTGCAGCTGTGGAAAAGCTCTGCCGGGTAAAGGAGACGGTACTCCCCGAAAAACCTCTTGTGAAAGCCTATAAGGAGGGGTATGAAACATTCCGGCTTCTCTATCCGGCCTTAAAGAAGGTATTCGCTAAATAGTGCGGCAGAGGGAAATTGATTTGCTACAGCGCTGTCCCCTTCTTCGGCACATAGAAGGACTTCATATCAGCGCCCTCCAGCCTTAAAAGCTCCGTCTTTGCCTGGATTCCGCCGCCAAACCCCGTCAGGTTTCCGCCGGATCCCACCACGCGGTGGCAGGGGATGATAATGCCGATGGGATTATGCCCCACTGCCCCGCCCACCGCCTGGGCGGACATGCGCTTAAGCCCTTTCTTCTCTGCTACCGCCCTGGCAATGGCTCCGTAGGTGACGGTCTTACCGTACGGGATTTTCAGAAGCTCCTCCCACACCAGACGGCGGAATTCACTTCCCTCCGGCGCAAGGGGCGGAGTAAAATCAGGGTTTTGGCCGGAAAAGTAGAGATCCAGCCACCGAAACGCCTCAGCCAGAACGCCGGACGGCTCCTGAACCACAGTTATCCGGGTTCCCTTTTCAGGGATTCTGGGATACCGCTCCCTTTCAAAGGCAAGGCTTTTCAGGGCATCGTCACTGGCTGTCAGCGTAAGGAGCCCCACTGGAGAGGGATACACAGCCTGAAACTCCATGCCTCTGTACTTTTCATCCTCATTTCTTTCTGCCATATTCTCCTCCTCCATTCTTCTTCTGCCTGCACCACTCTCTTCTGGCCTTGACCGGGTATTTATTCTGCCTCTGTCTTTTCCCGTTATCCCTGAACCGTTTTTTGACTTTTTCCTCTCATTTCTGCCCCCATTTTCGTTTTTATTTCTTCACCAGACAGAAGCCATAAATCTGCGTTCTCTGCCATATATTATAATAAATATCCTGCAGAAAGCAAAGTCAGACTGCCAGACTGCTGCAGCGCTTCGCAGAAGCCTGATCAGAGATTTTATCAGAAGCTTTAGCTGAGCCGTTACAATCTGACTGGCATTTTTGCAGCTCATCTGTAAAGGACACTGACAATGAACTCTAAAAAATTTTCCTCTTCCTTTTCTCCCCTTGCCGCAGCAGCCTTCACCCTCTTTCCGCTCTTGTGCGGTTTTCTGTCCTCGCTGGCCTCCGGGGACATCCGCCCGGTGTACGAATCTCTCCGGCAGCCTCCCCTCAGCCCTCCTCCGGCCGTCTTTCCGGTGGTCTGGACTCTGTTGTATCTCCTCATGGGCTTTGGATTTTATCTGGTCATCCGGGAGGGAAGCAAAAAAGGGGCAGACCTGAGGCCTGCCTCTGCCACCTACCTGTTTCAGCTCCTTTTGAACCTTCTCTGGCCCATTGTCTTTTTCCGGTTTGGGCTTCGCTTTGCAGGAGCGGTTCTGGCTGTCCTTCTGGCGGCAGCCGTACTCCAGATGGTGCGGGAGTTTGGAAGCATCAGCAGGAGAGCCGCTCTCCTTCAGCTTCCCTACCTGCTCTGGTGTCTCTTTGCCGCCTATTTAAGCGCCGGGACTGCGGTCTTAAATCTGGGCTGAATTTGAGGTTCTGTTAAAAGACCAGGCATGGCTGCCGTTTCTCAGTGGAAATACAGCTGTGCCTGGGCCTCTTTTTTCTTAAAAACTTCTGTGCCAGCAATTATTTAAGGTTTTCAGCTGACCCATGCTTTTCCGGACAGCCTGTTTTGATCTTCTTCTTTTTTTCCATGTTAAAATCTCCGTGTTCTTTCACATAGGAAATAGAGCCCAGCTTTTTATCATAACCTCTTCCCGAGGCAAAGTATTCGAAGCCAAGCCTTTTTTCATTTCCTCTGGTCCTGTCGTAATACACGGACAAAAGGCCTCCGATAATCTTCTGAAATCCCAGATAATTTTCATGTTCCCTGTGTTCAAAAAATATATAATCCGCCTGCTTTTTTGCCTTTTTTCCAGGCTGCTCCCTTTTGGGGCCGGATTTGCAGACAGACCACCGGCTCAGCACTCCTATGTATCCGGGAAGCCAGTCATAGCGGTTTTTCCCCTCCTGGCAGAACACCCTGTCCAGACCGGCAAACACTTTTTCTCCCTGACGCTCCGCTGTGTCGCTTTCCTTTGTATCCATGGCAACCAGCGCTAAAAAAGGGCCCTTGACCTCCTGAGCCAACGCATTTTTTCCAGTGCACAGTCTCCCCGCCTGTTTAAGAGCATTTATCTCCTGCTCAAGCTGAGAAAGGTACAGGTTCTTCTTTACTGAAATTACGCCGATCACTCCTTCCGGCGGGACAATCGCATGTTCTCCCATCCTCAGAAACACAGGATAGGAGCCAGAGTCAAAGATAATCAGATCCAGCTGGGAGGAATGAGCGTCTCTGTCGCCTGCCCGCTCTTTTTTCCCGCTTCCGGTTTTGACCGCAGGACGCAGGATGAATCCAGTCATCACCTCCAGCCCTGCGGGAAGAAATTTCTGAAGATAGCTTTTGAGCAGCGCTTCCACATACATCCCGTCTTCACCGGGGTGGGCAGCCCCTTCCCTCCCTTCGGCAGGTATGAGAATCTGAAACTGCCGGTAGGTTTTCAGCATCGCTTCTGCCTCATTTTCTACAAAGGTTCTGATTCTTGTCCCGTCCATTCGCTTCTCCTCTGTCTCATAAGTATTCCCATGGATTTCCCCTATTCAATATCGAACCACCATCGCTGGCACTGGTCGATGAGTTTTTCCAGGTTCCTGATCTTTCCCTGCAGGGCTCTCCGGGAAGAATCCTGTCCTTGGTCTCCCTTCAAAAAGGTGATCAGAAAAGCTCTGTAGCCGCACAGATAATTGATCAGAGATTTTTTATTGCTGAATCTGGCGATGGAACCATCCGAATACAGTTGATTCACGTGATCGAGCACTCTGGGATCTCTCAGCTTTTTTATCTCCACCTCATAGGGACAGCCATCCGGCTCCCTCCTTGCATCAAAATAGGCAAGAATCCTGTTGATCTCCCTCAGCCGTTTTCTGGAAGGCCTGACAGAACAGCCATTTTCCTTTCCTCCCACCACAAACCCTGACAGCGAGATCTCACCCGCTGCCATATAGGTTTTCTCTGTATTGAGAGAAAAGCCATTTTCTTTGAGGATATGCTTAATCATCCTGTATACAAACAGATCCCTTCTGAAATCCAGATAGTCGCTGGAAACCATCATGTCATCTGCATATCTGGTGTATATCAGATCCTCCTGATAAAATTTTTTTCCTTCCCTGACCTTCCTCACAGACTGGCAGTATTTTAAAATACGCTGATCGATCCTTCTGAAGACAATATTTGACACAGCAGGGGAAGTGACAGCTCCCTGGGGGAGTTTCCCATTCAAAGTGGTAATCTCCCCGATATTTTCCCTGATTTTCTCATCCTGGACAAATTCTTCCAGGCTTTTTACCACCTGTTCTTCTGTCCCATGATCGAAAAAGTGGTATATATCCAGGCGCATATGAACCCGTTTTCCACAGTGAGGTCTCAGATAATCCTGGTAGCTCAGCCCCCTGACAAAACCTGATGCTGCCTTGGAAAGCGGAATTTTCGCAAGCAGATTTCTGTTCAGATTGTTCTGAAGCTGATATAATCCGCTGGTCTTATCCACCTGGCAGATGGTTCTCTCTCTTCCCCTGTCATTGATGTCAAAAACGATATAGCTTTTTTCCTTTTCTGCCAGGCTGTTCTCAATAAACAGCTGGCTCTTTCGCAGGATTCTTTCACAATAATAATCCCATCCATAAATCTTCTTCATCTGCATCGCTCCGAACGGGCACCGTCTTAAAAATTCGCAAGGTGTTTAATAATTCCATGTCCTCCTCTCCCTCTTCCGCCGGTACCCCAGTCAGAAAGTAGCTCTCTCACCCTGGTCTGTGGAACTGTCGCTCCCTCAGGGCCTGTCTCTCTACTAGCATTGAGATCAGATTGCTGCCCGTTCTATCATTATTTCTATCAGTTTTCTCTGTTTTTTGCTTCCGAATGCCAGTCTGTCAGCCGAAAAGCCCCGGCCTGTCAGCCTATTCCCGGATCATCCCGCATACCATGTGCATCAGTTCTCCTAACTCCGGAAAGTCCCTCTCAAAGGCTTTTCTAAAAGTCTCCCTCTTTCCCTCTTTTTCTGTCTTTCTGAAAAATTCTCTCTGCTCCTGCAGACCAGAATCCTCAAATCCTGCCAGCCGGCAGAAATAAAAACAGAGCCAGTCGGCTGCCCAGGAAGTCTTGGAGATCAGATTTCTTTCCATCAGTCTTTTCAGCTCCTCATCCATGGCCGGATTTTCCTTTTTTATTCCCCGGTAATTCATACCGTAGTCGCACTCCCCTCCCAGAAGAAGGCGCACGAAGGTGAGCTCCTCTTCCTTCCTCAGAAGGCCCCTGTAAAACGGAAGGATATTATGATAGCACGCCGGAAAACGTTTCTTCAAAAACTGCAGAAACAGGGGGAGATTTTCCATCGTCACCAGCATTCCCTCAATCGTTGTGCGGGCAATAAAAATTCCATATTCCCTGAAATACTCCTGGATCAGGCTGACAAACTCCCGATAATTTTCATCCTCCGCAAGATAGAGGGGCTTGATGTAATGAAACCGGCATTTTTCCGCCATTCGGTATATCCGTTTTCTTCTGGCAGCCAGGGTAGCCCTGGATGAGGAGCGGGATTCCGTTTTCTTATAGAAAAAATAATTCTCCCCTGTCCTGCACATATGGAAGTATTTTTTCTTCAGCTTCTCCGGATACGTGTAGACCTTGTCAAGGTCCATGAGAATGGTAACCGGTATGCGGTATCCTCTGCTTTTGGGGGAAACAATGCGGTACACCACGTCGTCACTCATGCCTTTAATCAGCTCTGCCTGTCCCAGCAGAGGATAAAGCTCCTTTAGAAACCGGCTTTGGAATACCTCCAGCTCCGTTTCCCCTTCCACCAGAAACAATGCCCTGGCAAAGTATGCGCTGGCATGCTGATCTGTGATAAAATAGCGCTCCCTCATTTCACTGTCCTGCCGAAACATCTGAAAACGGGAGATTTTCGTCTCCTCCCCTCTCCGGTAGACCTGATAGAGCTGGTTCTCTCCTCCTTCCTGCACCAGAATGTTTCTGATCAGTCTGGCGGAGTGGGTGGCCAGCAGAACTCTCACGTCATACCTGCACTGGCTGAAAATCTCCGCCAGCTCATCGATCATGTGGCTGTGAAGGGAGATTTCAGGCTCATCCAGAATCACTAAAGGCTCCTTCATCTTCGTCTCCGCCATCAGCCTCAGGATATGGAACAGCAGATTTGTAAAATTGAATGCATTCGTTCCATTAGAAAACTCCGCCAGGCTGCTCTCATCAAACTGATATCTTTCCCCGGACAGATACAGTTTGGACAGGGCAACGGCAAACTCTTTTCTGGAGTAGGGCTCAATTTTAATGTTCTTCCGCTCCAGCCCGCCCTGTATCCGGTCCAGCCGGCTTTTCATCTGCCCGCTTACCTCTCCAATGGCGCTTACCAGCTCCTGGCGAAGCTCTTTCTCCACCATATTTTCCGGCTTTACGAGATCGCCCACCAGCTTCCAGAGTACCTCCCAGTTCACCAGATCGATCTGCCTCGCATCCACGAAATAGAGGGGGAAAAGGCCTGCTATCAGCTTTCTGGTATCGGCATCATGGCTCCAGCGCACAGGCATATCCCGGATCTTTATCATCCGCACAGTCATCGTATCCTCTGCAGAAATTCCCAGAATCTTTTCGTAGTAGCTGGCATACCTTGTTTCCTCGTTCCTTAAATTGACCCGGGCATACTGCTTCAGACGGCCCAGATCGTAGGTCAGGGCAATTTCTACACGATTGTTCAGACGGTTGTTGTGGTCAAAAATCTCATCCGACTCAGATCGGGAGATAAGATTATCATAAAAGTACCTGACAGCGGAGAGGATATTGCTCTTGCCTGTTCCGTTCTCCCCTAAAAGAGCTGTAACACCGTTCAGGTGAAATACGCAGCTGCTGACAGACTTATAGTTTTTAATTGAAATCTCAACCAGAGACACGGCATGCCTTCTTTCCTGAATAAAATCAGCACATAAAATCGGTTAAAACAAACTATTTTCTGTTATTTCATTTCCTATATCACAAACTCAGCATTTTAATTTTATTCTACAAAACAATACCAGAAAATTCAACCATTTTCATCATGCCGTGTCGGATGATGTCAGGAGGTGGTTCAGAAGCTCCTCCTGGTTATATCCGTATGCCCCGTACAAATCTTCATTGTGATCGGCATAATATACTGCGCCAAAAATTCTGTCTACATGCTCGGGGACAGCTGATGCGGTCGGTTTCTGTGCCGGAATGCCTTTTCTTAAAGGCCCAGCAGTTGGTCCGGATCGATCTCCGGAATCTCATCTGTAATCACCAAATTATCAATATTTCTCTGAAGGCTATCCGGCAGAGGCTTCTGAGTATTGACTGCCTCCTCCAGCGTATCGTACTGTTTTCCCACATCCGTCAAAATATTGTCTGTCAGATCCTGAGCCGTAAAAAATCCCCGCGGATCTCTCTGAATTTTCTCCAGGTCATCAATAGCCTCCTGGCTTGTGCCAATCATTTCCGTCAGCTGGTCTATGGCCTCATTGAGAACTCTGACTGGCTTGTCAAGATTTTCCGTCTTTCTTTTGTACTCATCTGCCTTCTCTTTCTCATAGTCAATCAGGGCCGCTGAACCACTGTAATTTTCGTCTTCTGCGAGCTCCTTGATTTTTTCCCTGACCATGCTGTCTGCCCCAAGCCAATCCCACCTTCTTTTACCGAACCGTGTACCCGTATCAATGTATTCCTTAAAAGCTTTCTGCTGCTCTTCCAAGAGTACATTCTCATCCGAACCCTCCGGTGTCCTCCCCGCTGTTCCCCTGCTGATGATAGCCAGCCGGTCGTCTATATCCTTTGTGCTGGCAGCGCAGAATCTCTCTTCACGCTTTTTGATAAAGCCTGGTGTAAGATGGGGAAGAACATAGCTCTTTAATATGGCTGCTTTATAAAAATTCTCTCCGAAAATGGTTCTTGCAGAGCTGTCCACCATGCTCTCATACTGATTTGCCACTGCTTCCAAGCCTTTAGAACGTTCTTTCATGATCTTGGTAGTTCGCTCATTATGCTTATACCATCCCTCCCCATGAGTATGGGTCTCCTCAAATTCCAAAAGGGCTCTGGGTGTAACCTGAAAAAAATCTGACTCGACGTATTCCTTTCCTCCCCCCATGGAAATATAGGCGGATATAACCGCTTCGAGCGGATCTCTGGGCATTTTTTTCAGCCGCTCGAGAATTTCCCAGTGAGAGTACTCCATCCCGTCATCCCTGGTCTGTTCCGCTAATTTTGCCTCCTGATAGCGCTTCAGATTCTCCTTTTGTACTCCCTCCTCCTGATTCTGCCGAAGGCCTCCGAGGAACTGATTCAAATTCTCCTTATCTTCCTCTTCGCCAAAATGTCTGAAGTAATAGTTTATCAGCTCTGCATTGGAGGCGGCAGTATCAGTTTTCGCACCATAGAGATACTGCAGGCCGGCATTCTGCTGATTCAGATATTCTGTATAGCCTTTTCTGCCTCTTTCCTCTATTTCTCTGTTTTGAAATCTTCCTTCTTTTAATGCAGACAGCATACCCTCAGCTGTCCGGTCTGTTCCTGTAGCCTTAAAATATTTTTCAATCTCGCGGGCCTCCACCTGCTTTTTTTCATTTTCATCCGACTGACCATTCCGAACTTTAATCCCTGCCTCAATCGTCTCAATCCGTCTCAAATGCCATGCAATTCTATACGCCAGAGACTTCTTACCGCTTTGTCCGTCTTTCCCTAGGGACTGTTCAGCTTTCAGTTCAGCCAGTCTTTTTGTCTCATAATCTTTTAATATCTCCAGCGTCAGAAACGGTTTGATATTTTCTCGAAACTGCATGGGCCGCTTATTTCCGGCGGAATCCATCTGAAGAGTCTCAATCCACTGTTTGAACGCTGTCTCTTGCTGAGCCGCTGCCTGAGCCCGTGCTTCCTGCCAGGCGATCAGCTCGTCCACAGAGGCTGAAAGATATCTTTGCTCAGCGGGAATCTCCGTTGGCAGGGCCTGCAGCTGCTTTTTCTGCTGAAAGTTCTGACTGCTCTCCGCCACCTTCGGAGTCCCATTTTCTCCCCTCCGCATCATATCTACCTTTTTCGTCTCGAAGGCGAGAATCCTGTCAATTCCGCCCACTGCGATCCACCTATAATCTCCTCCACGTTTTGCCGCATAATTGATCTTCAGCTTTCCATCCGGTTTATCCATGTTCTCCTGAAAGTCGCTTTCCCAAAAGCTGCTGCTGGCTGATTTAATCTCTTTCTGTCTCTCCTTTGCATCTTCCGCCGTATAGAACTGCTTCCGGCCCTCCTCGTACTGCAGAAAGTCATTTTTTTTGCCGTAGATACGGGCAACCTCCCGCATATTCATTCCCTTAAGTACCTGTTCCCCGCACGCCCCCGCGCCACCCTGGTTAAACGGCG
>JAHZAR010000009.1:43030-46114 GCA_019423835.1 Clostridiales bacterium
TCATCCATTTGATAAGCGTCCATTAAAGTCTGAAGTTTCTGCAGCCGTTTGCTGCTCTCCTTGGCTATCTCATCCCTCTGCTGCTCCTCATATGCTTTCGCACTGCCTTCTGCAAACAGCTTTTGCATTGCCTGAATGGAAAGATTCTTTCGAAAGCCTTTGGAACGGCGGATATTGCTCTGAAGCTTCTGAACCTGGTCTTCGCTGCCTTCTTCTCCCTGAAGAACCCTCCACTGTTTCTCATGTTTCTTCTGGCGCTTTACAAAAAGCTCGCGGTTCTTCTTATATGTGTCGGTACCGATATATGCCTCGATATCACGCAGAATCAGGGTAATCTGGGCCGAATTGACCTCACAGGCTGCCTGAAACTTTTCTTCCAGTTCCTCTGCGTGCCGAACCAGACCGGAAAACTGAGAATCCCCCTGTTTCTGGCCCGAGGTTTTCAAAAGCTTAGAACCGCTCTCCTTGATTTTGCGCAGCGCGTCCAAGGCTGCCATGAACTTCTCTTTTTCTCTGATAGTTCCCTCCAAAACCTTCTGGGAGTCTTCAATAGTGATTCCATACTGGTTCTGTTCGTTATTGCGGCTCAGAAAAGTCTTTCCGAACGCCTGGCCGGTAATATTGGAATTCTTAAATTTCCAATTTCTGAATGGATGAATGAGATCTCTGTCCTGTTTCCTGAAGGTCAGCTCTCCTTCCAGAGATGCCAGATTCCATTCTCCAATCTGGTAAGACCACAATTCTTTCTCCCAGGAAAACAGCTTTGAGCCCACGCTGAGTCCGGCTTCCAGGATTGCCTTTAAGTCAACCCCTCCTCTCAGAGTCAGTTCCGGATTATCGGCAAACTGAAGCAGGTTATTTTCGCTGTATTCGATAGGGGCCTTCAAGGTTCCGCCCAATATCTCATTTTTGTCCCCGCTTCCTGCCACCTCCGCCTTTGCAGACAGCCGCGCGCTGGCTCCAAATACGTAGGGGACTCCTGCGTCCACAGTGGCAGACAGAGCGACCGAGGCTGCCCCTCTCACCCCCGCCCCCAGTTCTATATCTTTCGAAAAAGCAGGTTTCTGGAAAAATTTTTCCAGCCTTCCTTCTGCTTTGAACTCAAGGCCAAACGAGAGCAGGGGGGGAATAATCGGATATTCAAAAAGAGGCATGGACCATTCGATCCCCAGTTTGCTGCCCTCTTTCTCGTCTTCCTCCTCTTCCTCGTAGCCCATTTCCTTTAAGGCCTCTCCAATCGCTTCCTTATCCTCTCCTGCCTTCGTCATGGAAAGAGCCGTATACGCCATGGAAAGCTGATTGAACAGGTTTTCCCTTTTTTCCTGGGCGGCTGCTGCCGCCAGCTCCTTGAGCTGCTGAACAGCCGTCTCAGGTTCCTTTATGATATCCAGCAGTTTGTCTTTCTGCTCATCAGTAAGCAGCTCGCCCTCTTCGTCCTCCTCTCCTTCCTTTTCCATCTTCTGCAGCACTCGGGAGCTGGCGACCCAGCTGCCGTCCTGCATACTGTAGATCAGGTCGGAAAAGATCATATCCATCTCAAGCGCCTCCAGAGGAATCGTCAGACTGTCAGCTTCCAGCAGATCACTTTTGCTGTGTATTCCCCTTATCATCCCCTGTCCTGTATACATTCTTGACCCGAACAGGGTTAATGTGACAGGCGTATCCCGGTACAGGGTGGTTCCGTCTTCCTGAACAAATTCTTCCTCCGGAAGAAAATTCTGAGCTGTTATTATTCCATATGTCTGCCTGCTGTCACGGCCGGCTATCGAGATAAAACTGTTTCTCACTGGATAAGGCTGGGCTTTGATTCTCTCAGGTTCAGTCGGCATCTCTAAAATATCCGGCAATTCCGAAATTTCTCTGGACTCCGAGGCGGCTGCCGGCTCGGTTTCAGGCGTCATCCGCTCTGGCGACGGTCTTGCCGGCTGGGGCATGGGACTTGCCATACCGTCGCTGATTCCCTGCCCGGTGATCTCTGCTCCCTCTACCTTTTCCATTCTTCCGGCAGCCTCGGCGTACTGTACTGCGTCCAGCAGCTGTACAGAATTTTTCCCGATTTTCAGTTCTTTTGCGCTGATATAGCGCTTTCCCGGCTCATGAAATGTAAAGGTTGTTTTTCTTTCCGCCCCGGTTCCCGGAACCGGCTGTACTCCTCCGCCTTTCACGGCTCTGGCAGCCACATCCCCTTCCGAATGAAGTTCTATCGACGACAGAATCGCCGGTACCGCGTTTTCAGAGCCTGGAGGCGCCAGAACCAGAAGTCCCCCCTGCCCTGTCAGCTTCTTTTTAAAAAATCCGGCCTTCTCAACGCTGCCTTTTAGAGGCGACAGATCCACAGCCGCTCCAGGAAACAGCTCAAGCGGCTCCCCCGCCACTTTTTCGTTCGGATAAACTTTAAAAGACTGTTTTCTCCCGTCCTGCTTTGTATACGAGAAAGTCTGCTCTTTTCCGGACGCTGTTATGCTCCCGGCAGCCATTGCAAGCTGATAAAGCTGGTTCCAGTCATCGTCCAGCAGATCCTGCTCTTCAAAGCCCATGGCGTTTCCTGTATATCCAATGGAGACCGCAGCCATCTTTCCCTGTTTTTCTGCTGCTTTTGCCGCTCCCTGCATGGCAATCTCCTGAACATTTTTTTTCACCGCCGTTCGTTCCGCCATCCTTCGCACCCCCTGCCTTCTATAGCCTTAATCTGATTGTACCGCTTCCTGCAGCGCCTCCATCAGCCCCGGAGAATATTCATCTGCGATCCTGGCCCCGTTGGTAACCAGGCGGGCCAGCATTTCCTCACAGTCTTCATCTCTGCCGATCAGATAATGGGTAAGCCGGTAGGTCAGCACCCGGGTGGCGGGATCTATATAGAAGGCCCCTATCCGCAGGCGGTAATTAAGTTCCATCAGAACAGGGAGCATATGCTCCTCCTCATCGTCCTCCACGCTGACCCCCAAAGATACATAGAAGATAAACAGCCGGTCCTCCTCCTGACACAGAGCGAAGGCCAGAAACTGGCCGTTTGTCCCCTCCAGCCCAATCATCATCTGATCCGGTCCTCCTTCTGCCCCCGGTAAGCGCCGAAGCATCAGATCC
>JAHZAR010000009.1:46124-49313 GCA_019423835.1 Clostridiales bacterium
AGATCCCGGTCTGCCGCAAATTTTACAAACATCTCCTCGATTGTCATGATCTAACTCCTTCCCGCCGCCCTTTCCGTCGGCTCTCCGTCTCAGCTTCCCAGATACCCCAGTTCCTCTCTGGTCAGAGTCTTTCCAAATTTCCCAAAATTCAGTTTCAGCGCCTCGATAATATGGCGGTTTCCAATGGCTCCGTGCTCCGCTGCAGCCATATAGGCCGCGTTGAACACGATCTCCTTGATCGCGCTTCCCGAAAGCTCAAACTGCTCTGCAAAAAAGTCCAGATCCACATCCTCCTCCAGAGGAGCCTGCGGGGGGAACATTTTGTGCCACAGCAATCTCCTTACGTCTGGATCCGGCAGCCGGAAATGGATCATAAAGCGGATCCTCCGACGGAAGGCCTCGTCGATATTTTCCTTCAGGTTCGTAGCCAGGATCGTGATCCCTTCATATTCCTCCAGCTTCTGGAGCAGATGGGCTGTCTCGGCATTGGCATTTCTGTCGTTTGAGTCGGAGACATCTGAGCGTTTGGCAAAAAAAGCATCTGCCTCATCAAAGAAGAGCAAAGCATTGATATCCTTTGCCCTCTCAAAGAGGCTGGATATATTTTTTTCTGTCTCTCCGATGTATTTGCTGACCATCTGAGAGAGATCGATCCGGTAGAGGTCCAGCCCCAGTTCATTCGCAATAACCTGGACCGCCATCGTCTTTCCTGTCCCGGGAGAACCGTAAAAAAGTGCGCAGATTCCCCGCCCGTAGGGCGACTTTTTGTAGAAATCCCAATCATCGGCCACAACGCTTCTGTACTTTATCTGGTTGCAGATGTGCTCCATCTGTCGGCGCACTCCCTCCTCTACCACCAGATCATCCCAGGTAAACACACTGTTAATTCTGACGGCATATGTCCCCAGCATCCTGCTGTTGTGCTGCTTGACAGCTGCAGTAATATCAGCACTGCAGATTGCCGTTCTCCCTTCTGCCGCTGAGAGCAGAGCAGCAGTCTGAAGAACCTTCTGTATCTCGCCTGCATTCAGGACATATTGGCTACCGCAGCGATCCAAATCCACATCCTCATCCAGCTCATATTCCCGGACACATTTCTTCCACAGCATGATTTTGTCTCTGGGACCGGGAGGCGGCAGGAAAATATTGATCCGGCGGCTGCCAAGCCTTTTCATTGAAAGTTCTTCCTCGCACAGGAAAAGAAATACTCCGGGCATTCCCGTCAGTTCTTCCAGAAACCACCTGCCTCTGGCAGTCAGTTCTTCCTGCTCATAGAGGCAGTCCACCCCGTCAAAGCATAGTATATTGAGATACAGGAGACTTTCCAGGCGTATATCCCTCAATATCTCCTTCCGGTCCTCCCGCCCTAAAATCTCTGATAAATGGATCAGGCAGACATCTCTCTTATTCTTTTTTCCAAGCCTGGAAACCAGAAGATGCTTTCCGCTCCCCCTTCTTCCAATGAGGCATATTACACTGCTTTCCACCCTTCTGTGCCGGTTCATATCTCTGAAGACAGCCTCCAGCTTTCTGTCTTCGTCCTTATAGAGATAGACCTCCTGTTCGCGCCCTGTTACTGTTTGGGAAACCTCTCCCAGAAGAGAACCCTCCTGGCTGTTTCCTCTTAAAAACTGCACCACTCTCTCCTTAACTTCCAAAGGCCGGAGATATAGGGGTCTTTCCCTGTCCTGTTCACTCTGCTTCAGGCACAGCCAGAAGGGGCCGTTCAGATCAAAGAGTCTTCTCTTTTCCTCTCCTGTGGCCTTCCGGCAGCATTCGTATGCCTCCAGCGCCAGACCGGCTGTCGCCGGTACTCCTTTTCCTTCTCCTCGCAGAGAGCCAAAGAGGTGCCTGTATCGGTCGGAATATTCAGGAGCCAGGGCCAGCAAAAAGGCCAGTTCCAAAAGGGGATCCATTGCTGTCAGCCGTTCCAGGTATTCCAGCCTGAGTACACGACCGCTTTCCTCTGTCCTTCTGCGCCGTTCTCTCAGATGGCTGTATATCTTTTCTAACTCCAGCCTGACCAGATCTTTCGGGAACGCTTCTTTTGCTTCCTTCTCCATCTGCTTTTTTCTGCAGAGGCAGGCCAGATAAGCGTCGGCCAGTTTGAGGTGCTCATCGACAGCCTCCCCCTCCCCTTCATAAGGTACTTCTTTTTTATTTACCTCCATCATCTGTTCATATCTCGGATATTCCATCGCGGGCACTTCCCTCCTGTCTGTCTCAGCTGTTCTCATAGATTTCAAAATACCGGCTGCCCTCCTGAGGTTCATCTTCCATATACCGGTCACAGAGATAAAAGTACCGCCCTGCTGCCAAATCTTCTCCGCTGTGTTCCAGGACACGGGCAAATTCTCCTCTCGCTTCTGCCCATTTTCCTTTTTCAAAGAGATCCACCCCAGCCTCAAACCATTTTTTGGTTTGGTCCTTTGCAGCCAGAGATTCCGGTTCGTCTGCCTCATAGATCTCGTAAATCTGTTCTACCCTCTGCTCTTCATCCACATACAGAAGCCCCAGCCTTCGGCTGCGGAAAGATGAAAAATAATCTTCTGCCTGAGCGATCGTCTCTTTTGTCGTCAGAATCCTGCATCCATAGCGCCGGGCCATCTTTTTCAGATACTCTGCCAGGCGGATCATATATGAGACAGCCACGATCTCCATACGCTCATGGCTCCCTACCACCGCCAGGCGAATCTGCCCAAACGTAATCCCTGCTGTAAAAGGGATCTGTTCTTCGTCAATGCAGAGCTTTGCCTGCCCCAGGGCTTTCATGGCAGAGACAGCAGCTCTCAGGCATCCCTCGCTGTTCTGAGAAAACAGAACAGACAGGCCTCCCTCCACAAACCGCTCTGCAGTACCTCCTTCCTGGTTCAGAGGCGGGAGCATCAGCTCATATGCTCTTCCCATAAAACCATAGAGTTCCTCAGCAGACATGTCAGCCCTCAGTCTCTCGGGATTAGGAACACCCAAAGAAAGCACAGATGCAGGAAAACATCTCTCATCTCCCAATTCCAGCGTCCGCACATCTTCTCTGTCCAGAAGGCGGATCAGCTGCAGAGGCACGAAAGGCTCGTTGGCATTTTTCAGTTCCCCCATCTCCCTGAGCTGCCGGTTCAGATTGTCTGCCATTCTGCGGTAAATATCTTCCATTACAGATATCTCATCATTTTCAAACAGTCTTCTTTTTCT
>JAHZAR010000092.1:0-7685 GCA_019423835.1 Clostridiales bacterium
CTGACTTCCCGTAAAGCGAATCTTATACCAGAGAACGCCGTCCGATGCCGTCTCCTCTCCAATTACAGTCACCGAAGAACCGTTGGACAGCCTGGCAACTGCCCGGTAGCTGGTTCCTGCCCCGCTTCTCACATTCAGACTTGAGGCAATCACTGACCCCTGTTTTTCCGCATAAGCGAAGGTTCTCAGAGAAAACGACGGTTCCAGAATGCTCAGGCAAGTCCCGAATGCCAGAACGCAGCTCAGAAGAAATGCCATCCCCTTTTTGTATACTGATTTTTTCATCTGTCTATCTCCCACCTGATGGTATCTCACTTGTTTGTCGCGAGTTTCGCTCTGCTTCGTCTGCGCGGCAGGCAGTCTGTATTCAGACTGCTCTCAAGCTGTTCATCTTTGCCATTCTTTTGACATTATATCCATTATAATGAAAACAACCATTATATGTCAACTGTGTGAACGAAACTTCACAGAATATCAGATTTTTGAAATAATCTGTAAGATTTTCTTAACATTTTTCAGTGTCATTCCTGTAAAACCCGGTTCGTCCAGGTTGCCCACATAATTATGTATATGCTGTTTTTGGAAATTCATTCCTGCAGAAAAGTCAAAATTTTTTCACTGTCCTTTCTGCTGACAAACGTAAAAAGACAGCATGTCTGAAGAAATAGCCTCTCCTCAGATATGCTGTCTTCTGCCCGTTATTGAATTTGCCGCTTATCTGCCCAGAAACATTCCGGCGTTTCTGCTGTCTCTGGCTTTCATCTCTGCATTTTCTGTTTTGCTTTTTCCCTCTGTCTTTTCGTTATCTCTCAGGCAGAGGGAAGCAGCCGCTTATACCGGATAAGCCTTGTTTGTACGGTCGGCTGCCTTCGGATCCACGCCGGTTTTCTGAGCCTCACGGTACTCAAAGAACTCCTTTGCCACCTGCGGGAACAGAGCATATGTCAGAACATCTTCATCCTGTGTCTTCCACTGGGACATCTCAGATTCCAGCTTTTTCAGCTGAGGCTCAATCAGATCCGCCGGACGGCAGGTAATTGGCTCCGCCTTTCCAATGGCTTTTTTCTGAACCTCCGGATTAAATGGTTTTACAGTCTGCCCGAACTCTCCCATCAGAAGCTTTTTGGATTCCTTTGTAAACATCTTGTATCTCTCACCCATCAGAACATTCAAAACGGCCTGTGTTCCCACAATCTGGGAAGACGGTGTTACCAGAGGCGGCTCTCCGAAATCTTTTCTCACTCTGGGGATCTCCTGCAGTACATCGTAGTATTTGTCCTCTGCATGAGCCTCCTTTAACTGAGAAACCAGGTTGGACAGCATTCCGCCCGGAACCTGGTAGCGCAGTGTATTGATATCCACGCCGAGAACCTTTGTATTCATGAGGCCGCTCTTTAAGGCTTCCTCACGCAGCGGACGGAAGTAGTCAGCTATCTCTGCCAGAGCCTCTTTATTAAGCCCTGTATCGTATGGAGTATTGCTGAAGGTCTCAACCATCACCTCCGTAGCCGGCTGGCTGGTTCCCAGCGCAAACGGCGAGATAGCTGTGTCGATAATATCGCAGCCTGACTCTACTGCCTTTAAGTAAGTCATGGAAGCCACACCGGATGTGTAATGGGTATGCAGATCAATAGGAAGCTTTGTGGACTCCTTGAGAGCTGTCACCAGCTCCTCTGCCGCATAAGGGGTCAGAAGACCTGCCATATCCTTAATGCACAGAGAGTCAGCACCCATGTCCTCAATCTCTTTGGCAATATTCTTCCAGTAATCCAACGTGTAGGCATCTCCCAGCGTGTAGGAAAGGGCAACCTGTGCATGTCCCTTCTCCCTGTTTGCCGCCTTAACTGCTGTCTTTAAATTTCTGATGTCATTTAAACAGTCGAAAATACGGATAATATCGATTCCGTTTGCAATTGACTTCTGCACAAAATACTCTACTACATCGTCAGCGTAGTGGTTGTAACCTAAGATATTCTGTCCGCGGAACAGCATCTGAAGCTTTGTATTTTTGAATCCAGCTCTCAGCTTGCGCAGTCTCTCCCACGGATCTTCCTTCAGGAAACGAAGGGAAGCGTCAAAGGTGGCACCTCCCCAGCACTCTACTGCGTGATATCCTACCTTGTCCATCGTGTCAATGATGGGGAGCATCTGCTCCGTTGTCATTCTCGTCGCAATCAGGGACTGGTGGGCGTCACGCAGGACAGTCTCCACAATTTTGACCGGCTTTTTCTCTATCTTAGCCATGAATTTCTTTACCTCCTCAAATCATTTTGCGCTTTCGCTCCGCATGCGCTTTATTTAACACCGAATATTGCCATGAAGGTTCCGGCGGCTACGGCGGTTCCGATTACTCCTGCCACATTCGGGCCCATGGCATGCATCAGCAGGAAGTTAGTCGGATCCGACTCGGCTCCTACCTTCTGAGATACGCGGGCTGCCATGGGAACCGCAGACACTCCGGCAGAACCGATTAGCGGATTGACCTTTCCATGTGTAACCTTGCACATAATCTTTCCGAACAGAACTCCTCCCGCCGTACCAAAGGCAAAGGCCACCAGTCCAAGAATTACAATATAAATAGTCTCCCTGTTTAAGAATGCCTCTGCGCTTGTGGTTGCTCCTACAGAAGTTCCAAGGAGAATAACTACGATGTACATCAGGGCATTGGAAGCCGTTTCTGTGAGCTGTTTTACAACGCCGCACTCTCTGAACAGGTTTCCGAGCATCAGCATTCCTACAAGAGGGGCTGTCGTCGGAAGAATCAGGCAGACAACTACTGTTACGACGATCGGGAACAGGATTTTTTCCAGCTTGGAAACAGGACGGAGCTGCTCCATCTTGATTTTTCTTTCTTCCTCTGTGGTGAAAAGTTTCATAATCGGAGGCTGGATAATCGGGACAAGTGCCATATAGGAATATGCCGCAACGGCAATCGGCCCCATCAGTCCGGACTGTCCCAGCTTTCCTGCCAGGAAGATAGAGGTTGGACCGTCCGCGCCTCCGATGATGGAAATCGCAGCGGCAGCCTTATCATTGAAGCCCATAAAGATCGCCAGAAAATATGCGGCGTAAATACCGAGCTGAGCCGCCGCTCCCAGAAGGAAGCTGGACGGATTTGCAATCAGAGTGCCAAAATCAGTCATAGCGCCTACTCCCATAAAAATCAGGGACGGCAGTAGACTCCACTCATCAAGCAGGGAGAAGTAGTGCAGAAGACCTCCTACTCCGGTTGACGATTCTTCAATCGACTTCATAATATCCGGATAGATATTAACAAGCAGCATACCGAAGGAAATCGGAACTAAGAGAAGCGGTTCAAACCCCTTCTTAATAGCAAGAAAGAGGAATACAAACGCCACCAGAATCATAATCAGGTTTCCAAAGGTTAAATTAAAGAATGCTGTCTGATGAAGAAGATTATTCAATGTTGATGTTATATATTCCATATTAATCCCTCCAAACGGATTTCGCATTCATTAGTTTAATGTTGCAAGAGTTGCACCTGGCTCTACCATCTCGCCTACTGTTACATTGATGCTGGCAACTGTTCCGTCCTCGGGAGCCACAATCTCATTTTCCATCTTCATTGCCTCGAGAATCAGAATTACCTGTCCGCGCTTTACTGCCTCTCCCACAGAAGTCTTAATTCCAAGAATCTTTCCCGGCATTGGGGCAGATACTGTGACAGAGCCTGCTGCCGGAGCTGGTGCTGGGGCCGGGGCTGGAGCCGGGGCTGGGGCCGGGGCCGGAGCTGGTGCTGGGGCCGGGGCTGGCGCTGGTGCCGGGGCTGGCGCTGCCGGGGCCTTAGATACAGGAGCCTTTCCTGTAAAGCCTTCCTCTACTGTTACCTCATAGACATTTCCATTTACTGTGATTGTATAGTTTTTCATCATTTCTTCCTCCTGATTGATTACAGTCTGATTCTAAAATCGATTCTAGGATCTCTTCCAGTTGGATCCTGATTTTCTTCTGATAGAACGGACAACCAGTCCCTCAGCAGGAACATTCTGCGCTGCTGAGATAGCTGCCGTGATTACAGCTACCAGTTCCAAATCGTCTGCCAGATTCTTCTGGGGCGCTGCCGGAACCGGGGCCGGGGCCGCCGGCGCTTTAGCTGCCGGGACGGGGGCTGCTGTCTTTTCAGCTGCCTTCTCTTTTCTCTTTTTCTCCCAGTCATTGACAATCTTCAGTCGGCCGATAATAAAGCTGATAAAGATCAGAACGATATATACCGTTCCCATGCCCATGACCATATTTAAGAACGCTTTTTCCAGCTTTTCCCCTATCGTATAATCAGGCGTAAATGTCATTTCCGTAACGGTGAGGACACTGCCGCCGTACTGGTCTTCCTGTGCCTCGGCTGTCAGAACGAAATTCATATCCCGCTTCTCATAGACGACCGTCATGTCGACCTCATATGCGTCCTCATCTGTCGCCATAACCTCAAGGGCCTTCTCTCCGCTTGCCTCATCTGCTCTGATGAGCGGCGCGCCTGTCTCGTCAACCTCAAGACTTCCCAGATCCTTCTTCACAGATTTCCAGGATGACAGCGCTGTGGCAATTACGGTGTTTTCCGTTTTTTCCGCTTTCTTAATCTGCTCGTCCAGCTCCTCGTCACTGTATCCCGCAAAGGTTGACAGATACTGTCCCGCTCCGTTTACGAGCGTTTCCCTTACCTCATCTGTGAGCTCCGCAGAGCCGGAATCTTCGCTTTTCGTGCAGCCGGACAGAACAAAGAAGCAGGTTATTGTGCATAATACAAGCAGTAACCGTTTAATATTCTGTTTCATAGATTTGTCACCTCGTCTCAGACTGTGCCATGCTTCTTAGATGGACGTCCCTCTCTTTTTGTGAATAACATCTCAAATGCGGCGATTACTCGCTGTCTTGTCTCCTCCGCCTTGATAATGTCGTCCACATAACCTCTCCTTGCTGCAGCCTCAGCGCTGGACTGGAGTCTTTCGTACTCGGCTGCCTTCTCAGCAATCAGAGCAGCGGCATTTTCAGATGCCTGAATCTCCTCTGCGTACATAATCTTGGCTGCTGCTGTCTGATCCATCATTCCGATCTTTGCTGACGGCCATGCATATACAATGTCAGCTCCGATGGACTTGCTGTTCATGGTCACATAGGCGCTTCCATAGGCCTCCCCCACAACTACAGTCACCTTCGGAATATCCGCATTCGCAAACGCGTAGGTCAGTCTTCCCGCTGCCTTGGCGATCTTCTTTTCCGTGCACTTGCACTGCTTATAGCCCTTTGCATTTACAAGGGTCAGCACAGGAATACCAAAAGCATCGCAGAAGTTCACAAACTCTGCTGCCTTCTCACACCCCCGTGCAGAGAGTGCCGGGTCAAATTCTTCTGTCTTTTCATTTTCATCATTTAAAATTTCGGCGCGGTTTGCCACACAGCCAACTGTTGTCCCATTTAAGCGGATAAATCCAACCGCCATGTCCGGGCCGTAATTTCTCTTTACCTCAAAGAAGAAATAGTTGTCGGAAATCAGGGAAAGAGCCTTTCCTGTGTCTCCCTTAAAGCCCTCGATATTTTCGCAGAGGCGGTTTAAATCGTCGCTGCACTCATCATAGGACATGTCATCCTCATTATTTGCCGGAAGGATGGATACGAGAGTCCGCATTTTTTCAAGGATCTCCTCCTCCGTTCCAACCACATCCGCCAGGCCGCACTCCCTGCTCTGGAAGTCCGCTGAGGCTGTATCACACTTGGAATCGTCATTGCCGGAAAGAGCATTCGGAGAGTTGACAAACAGCTTACCCTTCTCCTCCATAAATACAAAGTCCGCAAGAGCGGAAGATACAGCCATGCCGCCTCCGCAGGTCCCGAATACCGCGCAGAGCTGAGGCACCACGCCTGAGGCCATTGCCTGATTGAGATACATCTGTCCGAAGCCGTCCAGAGCATCTGTTCCCTCCTGAAGTCTGAGTCCCGAACAGTCTAAAAGTCCGATCACCGGCGCGCCCATCTTCATGGCCATTCGGTAGATGTTTGCGATCTTTTTTGCATGCATCTCGCCTACAGAGCCGCCCATCACAGACGCATCCTGGCTGTACACGTACACAAGGCTGCCCTCAATGGTTCCGTAGCCTGTGATTACGCCGTCTGCGCTGGTTTCCTGTGCCGTCATGTTGAAGTCTGTGCTTCTCGCTGTCACATAAGAACCAACTTCAACAAAACTGTTATCATCAAGTAAAGCTTCGATTCTTTTACCTGCTGATGTTTTTGCTGAATTACTCATTTTGCAGTCCTCCATTTTGAAATAGTTTGACTTGGAATGCTTTCGTAAAAGATACCTTTCCGTTGCAGTCCCATTTTCGCCTAGTATATATTGTATATGGTTATTCCTTAAATTGCAAGTTTTATTAAACATATTTGACATATTTTTGCTGTTTTGTTACTTTTTTCTCTCTGGAAGCCTGTAAAAAGACTACTTGCATTCATACAGAATCCTGCTGATGGCGGAAGGAATTCTGTTTTCCAGTACGCTCCCCAACTTACATTTTTTTATCAATATAACTCCCGGACAAACCGCTCATACTACTAAGGAACCAGATGCCGGCGGTTTTTATGCAGCCGGTATTTCAGAATCAGTGCAGCCGGTAACTGCAACATCCTATTATTTTACTTTTAAGAAAGGAAGGTGGAACAGATGACTGCAGCATTCAGCAATGAAACAGCAGCCTGCCGATGCCATTTGAGCCTTGCCATTGCTTCCGTGCCGTCCCAGCCCTGGGAAAAGCCGATGGAGCTTGAAAAAGCCCTCTGCACAGGAACTGTATTTGAAAGTCTTGACTTGCCATTTTTTATAGGAGGTGAGAAGTATGACCAGCAGCACAGCGCCATCTAATCGAACGGCTCTTCTGAGGGAGATCGACAAAATCAGCTTTGCAGTCAATGAATTTACGCTCTTTTTAGACACCCATCCTGACTGCCAGGAAGCACTCCTCGCTTTTAACAGCGCAGCGAAAACCCGAAAAGAGCTTATGAAACAGTACGCCGATGCCTACGGTCCTCTGACTGTCGACTGTATCAGTACCGGGGGTTCTGCCGATCACTGGAGCTGGCAGGATGGCCCCGCACCCTGGGAAGGAGGAATCATCTGATGTGGAATTACGAAAAACGGCTTCAGTTTCCTGTAAAAATTGCTAATACCTGCCCCAAAACGGCTCAGCTCATTATCAGCCAGTTTGGAGGACCGGACGGGGAGCTGGCTGCCTCCATGCGGTACCTGTCCCAGCGCTACTCCATGCCCTGCAAAAAGATCGGCGGTCTTCTCACCGACATTGGCACGGAGGAGCTGGCCCATCTGGAAATGATCTGCGCTATCATCTATCAGCTCACCAAAAATATGACTGCGGATGACGCCAGAACAGCCGGCTTTGACGCCTACTATATCGATCACACAGCGGCTCTCTGGCCTCAGGCTGCAGGAGGTATTCCCTTCAATGCCTGTGAATTTCAGAGCAAGGGCGACGCGATCACAGATTTGACGGAAGATCTGGCGGCCGAGCAGAAGGCACGAACTACCTACGACAACCTGCTGCGCGTCATCACCGATCCCGATGTACGCGCTCCCCTTCAGTTTCTGCGTGCAAGGGAAATCGTTCATTTCCAGCGTTTCGGGGAGGCACTGGAGAATCTCAAGGATTCCCTTGATTCAAAAA
>JAHZAR010000092.1:7695-10316 GCA_019423835.1 Clostridiales bacterium
TATTATTTTAAGCCTGAATTTGACAAGCAATTCAACAAGCACACACTTTAGCATAGACTCATGAGGGAGCTGCCGCAATATAGCCCTCTCAGAAAATGCTGCACAAAAATCGGCCCCCAAAAAAGCCTGAATGCTTTCAAGGGAGCCGATTTTCTTTTGTGTTTTTTTGTAGAAGCTGCTGTTATAATTTGATTTTGCAGCAGCATCTTCCATATCCAGAACTCACAGCAGGTCTGTCCGGAGCTGTAATCTCTCTGATACCCTGCTGATATCATTTTCGTGTCAGACACTAATTCCTGTTTTTTGCAAACAGCCTTAACAGATATAAAAACAGGTTGATGAAATCAAGATAAAGCTGAAGGGCTGAGAAAATCGATGCCTTGGCCAAAAGCTCTCCGCTGCCGGAAAAATACTCGTAATTTCTGCGGATCATTCCCACGTCGTAGGCGGTGAGAGCCAGGAATATGATAATTCCCAGGTAGCAGATACCTGTCTCCATAGCAGTCATATTTAAGAACATGGAGAGCAGGTTAAAGACAATCAGGAACAGGAGACCGCCGATTAAAAGCGGACGGATTCTGGACAGATCGATCTTTGCCACATAGGAGACAGCCGCCATCAGCCCGAAGAATACAGACGTCGCTCCGAAGATGAAAATCAGCATCCCTGAGCCGATAAGCAGGAAGTAGGCTGAGAACACGATTCCGTTTAACGCTGCATAAAAGAGGAACATAGCCCTGGCTGCCGGCACAGAAATCTTGTGGATTCTGGCAGACATACTGATAACCACAAACAGCTCGATTCCCGTAATCACAAAAATTCCATAGGGATTTGAAAATACCAGCATAGTAATCCCTGCTGCATATCCGATATATGCCATGGCAAAGGTAACGAGAAGTCCTGCAAACATCCACAGAAATGTTTTCGCCGTGTATGTAGAGAGGCTTTCGCCGGCATAGCCTTCAGCCTGGCCGTATTGGTTCATAGAATTATACTCCATATGCATCCTTCCTTTCTTAAAAAGCGCTTTAGATACTCATAGATTAACACAACAGCCGGAATGTGTCCACTATTTTCTCACATTTCCGGCTGTTTTTCTGTGACAGTCTGCCCTCCGCTTTCTGCCGGAAGACTAAACTGCTGCATTTTCTGGTCTGCTGCAGGATCCCGGTCAAAACGGGGTAGCGTTCTTATGCGCGCCTGCGGCGCTTTCTGTGAAGCCCTGGCAGCCTCACATTGAATTTTTTCAGGGAACTGAAGCAGTAAAAATAAATCAGGAACAGGATGCTTGTAATACTCCAGGTCAGCGGGTAGCTGAAAATTACCGTCATGATACTCGGGCTGAGCGGGACTGCAATTAAGATCCAGACTACACGGAGCGCGCATACACCGAGGGCTGTCATCATCATGGGAATCCAGCAGTCACCGGTTCCCCGCAGAGAACCGGATAGAATCTCAATGCAGACATAGGTCACAAAGGTGGGAACAAGGAAGTGGAGAATCTGCATTCCCTTTTCAATTACCGCTGCGTCTGTGGTGAACATGAGATAAATATAGCCGCCACCCAGGTAGAGGGAGACACTGAGCAAAATTGTGATAAGGAAGCTGAGCCCCAGACAGACATAAATTCCCCGTTTTACCCGATCCATCTTCCCTGCTCCGTAATTCTGTCCCACAAATGTAGTGACAGAGATTCCCAGAGCGCTGATGATCATCCAGTAAACACTGTCAATTTTGCTGTAGGCTGTCCAGGCAGCTACCGTATCAGTTCCCAGGGAATTCACGCTGCTCTGAATAATAATGTTGGATGCAGAGTACATCACAGACTGGAGACCGGCGGGAAGACCGATCCGCACAATCCTCATTACCATGTAAAGGTTCAGGCGTATCTTTTTAATCACCAGTTTGTATGTGTCATCCGTCTTCATAAGCCGTCTTGTGATCAGCACTGCGCTGACAAGCTGGGATACAATGGTGGCAATCGCCGCCCCTCTGACATCCATCTTAAACCCGACCACCAGAGCCAGGTCCAGGACAATATTGGTCAGACAGCTGGCCATCAGGTAGTAGAGGGGACGTTTGGAATCCCCCACTGCGCGCAGGATTCCTGCCCCCATATTATAGATCAGATTGGGGATGATTCCCAAAAAGTAAATTCTGATATACGCCAGAGAATAATTCATAATATCCTCCGGTGTTCCCATGGCCCGCAGAGCAATCGGCGAACAGAAAATGCCAATCAGCATCAGTCCCACACCGCAGGCCAGGGAAAAGGCGATCGCTGTGTGAACCGCCTCACTGACGCGTTTTGCCCTTCCGCCGCCGTAAAACTGCGCAATAATTACTGTGGCTCCTGAAGAGAGTCCCACAAAAAAGCCGACCAGAAGGTTGATCAGTGTTCCCGTGCTGCCTCCCACTGCCGCCAGGGCCTCCTTGCCGACAAAGCGTCCTACAATAACAGCGTCCACGGTATTGTAAAGCTGCTGAAAAAATGTACCAAACAGGATGGGAAAGAAGAAAATAAGGAGCTGCTGCCAGATAACCCCCTCAGTTATCCCGTTGCCGCGCTCTGGTTTTTTCTCCTCCATCCCCTGACTTTTTGCCGTAGCTTTCATACTCTT
>JAHZAR010000093.1:0-5041 GCA_019423835.1 Clostridiales bacterium
GGTTTGACAGGAAGCTGGGAGAGCTGATGCCTCTGCTAAAGGAAGATGATCTTCTGATTCTGACAGCCGATCACGGAAACGATCCGACCTATACGGGGACCGATCACACCAGAGAAAAGGTTCCCTTTATCGCCTGGTCTCCGTCTATGACCTGCGGCGGAGCCATGGAGGAGAGCGATACCTTTGCGGTGATAGGGGCGACCATAGCAGACAATTTTGACGTACAGATGCCGGAGGGCACAATCGGATGCTCCAGGCTTGATGAGATTGCAAAGTAGACCGTAAAACAGACAGTGAAGGGGAAAGAGGAAATATGGAAAGACAGAAGATTTTAGGATGCCTGGATCACACACTGCTCAGCCAGACTGCCACCTGGGAGCAGATCCGGGCACTCTGCGATGAGGGGATAAAGTACCATACGGCTTCGGTGTGCATTCCGCCGTTTTTTGTAAAACAGGCAAAGGAGTATGTGGGGGAAAGGCTGCCCATCTGCACGGTGATCGGCTTCCCCAACGGCTATATGACGACCGCAGCAAAGGTGTTTGAGACAGAGGACGCCGTGAGAAACGGAGCCGATGAGATCGATATGGTGATTAATATCGGGATGGTCAAGGAAGGGAATTATGAAGGAGTTCTCAGTGAGATCCGGGCCGTGAAGGATGCCTGCAAAGGAAAACTCCTGAAGGTGATTATAGAAACCTGCCTTCTCACGGAAGCCGAAAAGATTGAGATGTGCCGCGTGGTGACGGAGTCAGGTGCAGAGTATATTAAGACGTCCACTGGATTTTCCACGGGAGGCGCGACCTTTGACGATGTAGCGCTGATGAGAAAGTATGTGGGTGAGAATGTGAAGATAAAGGCTGCCGGGGGGATCGCAAGCGTGGAGGATGCAGAGAAGTTCATCGGGCTTGGCGCAGACCGCCTGGGGACCAGCAGACTGATCCGGCTTCTGGAAGCAGAAGAAGGGAAATAAAGCTGCCAATCTGGCAGACAGAAGGAAGAGGCGGGGCAGAATCATCTGACGGGTGATTCTGCCCCGCCTTTATTTTTATTTATTACATCATGAAATTCAGCGTTTCCCTTTGTACATGTCCGCTGTATTCCCGGCAGAGGTTCAGAATCTGGCGAATGTCAAAACCGGCCCGGCTGTTCTGGATGGAAAACTAGAGAAAAGCTGCGTTGATCTGCAGAATGGAGATGGTTCCGGTATCAGATTTTCAAAATAGTGTTTTTTATCCAGAATAATCTGTTAGCCATCGCTTAAAACTTTGTTTGTCCCGCTATCTAAAGTTCTTTCTGTCCACGAGGGTTCTGCAGTTCCAAACTCGACCTTCGGCCCGTTTTCATACCATACACAAGCAGAGGTACACGCGCCATAATACTCGCTCTGTTTTGATAGAACTTTTCAGAAATTCTAAACAAAGCCCTGATTGGAAACCAGTTCCGCTTTATGCGGCGTAATAATGACAATATCCAAATCAGAACCTTCAGAAAACTCTCTTAGAGCATTGATAAAATCTTCAGCCATACGGTTGCCGCCCCTGTTTTATAATTCCGATTTCTGTTAATCTCTGAATCAACGCTGTAAAAGGAAACGTAATTTTCGCCCGCAGCTAAAATCTACCAGTCTGGCTGCTGTAAATCAAGTTCTGCCTTGTATTCACTGTCAATCAGCAGATAAGGATAACCATGCTCTCTGCACATCTCAAGATATTCTGCATTGTCTTTCAGCACAGATTCCTTCGTACACCATGTGTCATCGATGCGCTTCTCAATGTCACCGGCGTGTTCCTTTATATCTGAAAAATGCCGTTCAATATAGGCTTTGCTCATGACAAGGCAGCAGTAGCGGATTTCCTTCAGATATTCTTCGGAAAAGTCTTTTTTCCAGTCACTGGGGATATAACATCCCTCTACAATCAGATTCTGCCTGTTTTCCACAGCGGTCTTTATCATTTCCCGCACAATCGGCCATAAATAACTGGTAAGTTCCCTGTCATCCTCAGGGGTCAGACTGGTGTTACTGCTCCGTATTAACCCCATTTTCAGGAGATCAAGGGATAAATAAGGATAATGATATTTTTCAAGCAGTTTTTGTGATAATAGGGTTTTTCCCGTGTGGGAGGCCCCTGTAATGATTGCGATCAATTTCTGACCTCCTAAATCTTCATGACAGATGCCGTTCCCTGACTCTGCTCTGGACGGAGTTCTGCAGGCGGCAGGGCTAGATATCTGTTTCTGTGAAATGGACAGGAAAGGCATCCCAGTACTTCCGGTAGACTCGTTCCTCATTTCCGTCGAGATTTAACTGATACATCCTGAATATGACGAAAAAATTTTTAGGCTGCCATTTCTCTTTGTAGGAATACTGATATTTCATTCCCAGCCGTTTCATAACCTCGCCGCTTCGCGGATTATGGATATCATGCGTTGCTGTTAGATAGGGAATGCCGTCTTTTTTTAACTGACCGACAACTGCCCTGCCGGCTTCTGTGATAATCCCCTGATGCCAGAATTCTTTTCGCAGTCCATAGCCGAAATCATAACTGTCCTCTGTACTGACGCTGACATATCCGACAGGGAAATTATCATTCTTCAGGCAGACCGCGTAGCTGTATGCACGTTTCTGACGGTATTTTTCTGCGTAATGTTCTTCATAAAATACTCTGGCTTCCTCCATTGTTTTCAGGGGAAACCATGGCAGGAAGGTATTTACCTCTTCATCACGGTAAATCTGGTACAGGGCTTCCAGGTCATCCTCCGTAAATTTTCTTAAAATAAGTCTCTCTGTTTCTATCGTTGGCGTATTCATCTAGCTGCTCCTGCTTGTTCTGAACTTTTTGACGGTCTTTCCGGCAGCTCTGCTATTCATAGGTACCGGCGCGTTCCACAGCTCCTGGCACCCCGGGAAGAAAACCGTCCCTGCCTGCACGCCGGGAATCCGCCTGTGCAAGCCGCTGCAGAAGCATTATAGCAGAGGAAGATGGGGAAGTCCAGGGAAAGAAAAGGGGAAGACAGGGAAAGGAAATAAAGAAATGCGGGGCGTGAGGCAGGCGGCAGATAAGTTTTATGATAAACCAGTTGACAGACGCCTTCCTTTGTTGTATAACTGTATTAAGCAACTAATACAAAAGTACAATGGCGTGATGAGCAGGAGAAACGCGTACTGCAGCCGATATCATGTCAGAAAAGACACTCAGCAAAAAGCGGAGGTGAGGCGATGGAGTGGAAGATCACGGATGACAGGCCCATCTGGATGCAGCTGTCTGAACAGCTGGCGGCTCAGATTGCGGCCGGGGCTTATGAGCCTGGGGAGAGGCTGCCCTCTGTCAGGGAGTTTGCAGCCCAGGCGGGAGTGAATCCGAATACGATGCAGAGAGCCATGGCGGATTTGGAAAGCCAGGGCCTCGTGATAACAAACAGAACTGCGGGAAGGTGTGTGACACAGGATATGGACAGGATAAAAAAACTGCGTTCGGGGCAGGCCAGGGAACAGGCCGTCCGGTTTTTAGAGCAGATGGGGACGCTGGGATATACAAAGGAGGAGATACGCCAGGTACTGGAGGAAGTATTGGAGAGTATGACAGAGGAGGCGAAGATATGAGTAAGGAAATACTTGTCTGCAGCGGCCTGGGAAAACGGTTTGGCACCCGGTATGCGCTGAGGGATGTGGAGCTCAGGGTGGAGAGCGGGAAAATTATCGGACTTCTGGGGCCAAACGGCTCCGGGAAAACCACGCTTATGAAACTGGCCAACGGGCTGCTGAAGCCTGAGGAAGGCTGGATTGAGATAGACGGACACAGGCCGGGACAGTACACGAAGTCAGTGGTATCCTATCTGCCGGATCAGATGTATTTTGCAGACTGGATGAAAGTATCCGATCTCCTGGCCATGTTTTCAGATTTTTACAGAGACTTTGACAGAGGGAAGGCCAGTTCCATGCTGAGAGCTCTGGATATCTCCGAAAAAGAGAGGATGAAGACGCTGTCCAAGGGCAGCAAGGAAAAGGTTCAGCTTGTCCTGGTCATGAGCCGGCAGGCGAAGCTGTATCTCCTCGACGAGCCGATCGGAGGCGTTGATCCGGCGGCCCGGGATTATATTCTGAAAACCATTCTCACCAGTTATTCAGAAGATGCATCGGTGGTGATTTCCACCCACCTGATCGCAGATGTGGAAAAGGTCTTGGATGAAGCTATATTTCTCAAGGAAGGACGGCTGGTGCGCCACAGCAGTGTGGATGACATACGGGAGAAGGAGGGCAAATCGGTAGACCGTCTGTTCCGGGAAATTTTTGCCGTACAGGGGACGCAGACGGGCGGGAATGCCTTTTATGAGCTGCCAGAAAAATCCGCGCTGCATGATCAGGAGACAGGGAAGACGGCACAGATCACACAAGAGGATCAGAAGGAGGAAGGCTAGTATGTTCAGAAAACTGTTAAAATATGAGTGGAGGGCAATGATGCGGACCATGCTGCCCATTTACGGGGCTACACTGGCAGTTGCGCTGATTAATGGTTTCCTGTTCCAGAATGTATTCGGGACAGGTTCGGAAACGCCGGCAGTTCTGGAATATACCAGGATAGCGACGATGACACTTTATATTTTTGTGATGGCGGCCATGGGCGTATTCACGGCTGTTATGGTGATCCAGCGGTTTTACAAAGGCCTTTTGAGGCAGGAGGGATACCTGATGTTTACCCTTCCTGTCAAAATCTGGCAGCTCGTATTTTCCAAAGCCTGCGTTTCCCTGGCAGCCATGTTCTGCTCGGTGGCAGTTGGAATCCTGTCTCTGGGAATGTTTGGCGGGCTCGACTTTTTTCGGGCACTGTTCCAGATACCGGGACTGACAGTGGAATTTATACGGGAGGGAATGGCCGCCGACGGGGTGCTGTTTCTTCACTGCATGGTGTTCGGTGTGGAGCTGCTGCTGGTTCTGGCAGTCGGAACACTGTCCTCTATCTATGAGCTGTATTTTTCCATGGCCCTTGGACAGATGTCGAGGAATCACAAGATTATATGGTCTGTCCTGTGGTTTGTGGCA
>JAHZAR010000093.1:5051-9745 GCA_019423835.1 Clostridiales bacterium
TATTTCCATGGTGCTTATGGGGAATGCATCTTTATTTGTCCGGTTCTTAGACGGAATGGAAAGCGGAGTGGCATTCCTCCACGTGCTGGGCCTCGGCCTCCTGGCCATACAGGCGGTGAGCCTTGCGCTTCTCATGGGAGGAACCGGATATGTGCTGGAGAGGAGACTGAATCTGGAGTAGCGGTTTTATGAGAAAGGAAGGAGAATAGCATCTGTGATTTCAGGGAGGACTCAGGCGGAATACCTGAGTCCTTCTTACAGCCGCAACCCCTTGATATCCTTAATTCTCGACAGAATAATATTGCAGGACAGATCTGAAAGCCCAGGCAGTGTGAGAACCGTTCCATTCAAAAACGATTCCATTTCCTCCTGGCTGGCGGCCACGGCGTGGACGTGGAGACGGCAGCGGCCGGAAACCTGGTAGATCTGAGTGACGATATCGCAGTCTTTAAGTTTTTTGCAGCTCTCAGAAAAGCCGCCCGGCAAAAATTCCATCTCAAAGTAGCAGGAAATGGCGCCGCTGATTTTCTGAGGATTGATAATGGTCGTATACTCCTCGATAATTCCGCGCTCTTCCAAAGCCTGTATCCTGCTTTTTACGGCAACCCGGGAGAGTCCCACCCTGACGCCAATGTCGGAGTAGGACATCCGGGCATTTTCCGTTAAAAGCGTAATAATTTTCTGATCCGTGTCGTCCAGATTTCCTAGAAACATGTGATGATTCCTTCCTTGTATTTTCTGTATTATACAGCAGTGTTTACAGATCCTCCCCAAACTCCTTCTGCGATGAAGTCTGTGAGAAAGAGCAGGGGCTTTCCTGTTCCGGCAAGGCCGCAAGCAGGAATCAGCGCCCGGCTTTCAGCAGAGAATGATGAAACCGGCATGCGCACTCGCCGCATTGGTATTTTGGCTCCCTCCGGGCGCCAGCGGCTCGACGGAACCGCTCGTCAAATGCATGCTCATGCAAGCATGGCATGCGCTTTCTCCGCTATTATACCATACAGCCGGGGGACAGAACAACTGGGTTCGGCTAGAACCGCTGCAGCCGGCGCCTCTTCCTGTTGACATACCTCTGTTTTCTCTGGTATGATGGACTAAACGCTTTTACAAAACGAAAGTATATTCTTACGAAACGGAAGTGGAATCATGAGAGAAACCCTGACGGCCGGCCGCAGCATTGATCTGACAAGCGGACCGGTAGCCCGATCTATGTGGCTGTTTGCCCTGCCTTTGATGGCCGGAAACCTGCTTCAGCAGTTTTATAATGTAGCGGATACCCTGATTGTGGGCCGCTTTCTGGGGGCCGGAGCCCTGGCGGCAGTGGGTTCCTCCTACACGGTTATGACATTTCTCACCTCGGTGATTCTGGGACTCTGCATGGGAAGCGGAGTTCTGTTCTCCATGCTCTGCGGGGCCGGGGAGACGGAGCGGATGAAAAACAGCTTTGTCCAGTCCTTTTTCTTTATTGCCCTGGTGACGGGGCTGGTGGAAGGGCTGGCTCTGCTTCTGATTGATCCCATGCTTGCGGTTCTCCAGATTCCCGGTGATATTCTGAAGGACACAAAAGCGTATCTGCAGATTATTTTCATAGGTCTTGTGTTCACCTTTGTCTATAACTATTTTGCGGCCCTTTTAAGGGCCCTGGGCAATTCTCTGATACCGCTGATGTTTCTGGCTGTGTCGGCGCTGGGAAATATTGTGCTGGATCTGGTGCTGATCCTGAAGTTTCAGATGGGCACGGCCGGGGCGGCCTGGGCCACTATTACTGCGCAGTTTTTATCTGCCCTGGGAATTGGAATTTACGTGTGGGTAAAAATGCCTCATCTGCTGCCGGGCAGACGCCATTTCTACCGGGATCCGGAGATTTTGAAAAAAATTGTCAGATACTCTCTCCTCACCTGTGTGCAGCAGTCGGTGATGAACTTCGGCATTCTGATGGTGCAGGGGCTGATTAACAGCTATGGAGTCACAGTCATGGCGGCCTTTGCAGCGGCGGTGAAGATTGACTCCTTTGCCTACATGCCGGTTCAGGATTTCGGAAATGCCTTTTCCACCTTTATTGCCCAGAACCACGGGGCCGGCAGGAGAGAGAGGATCCGCTCGGGACTCCGGGCAGCAGTGCTGAGCTCAGGGGCCTTCTGCCTTGTGATCTCCCTTGTGATCGTTATATTCGGGGGAAAACTGATGACCATCTTTATCAGCCCTGAGGAGACAGAGATTATCCGGATCGGCGCCCAGTATCTTCATGTGGAGGGCGCCTGCTATGTGGGAATCGGATGTCTGTTCCTGCTCTACGGGCTCTACAGAGGCCTTGGTCATGCGGGGGTCTCTGTCATTCTCACTGTGATTTCCCTGGGAACCAGGGTTGCCCTTGCCTACCTGCTCTCCCCTATACCGTCTGTAGGCCTCCTTGGAATCTGGTGGGCGGTGCCTGTCGGGTGGTTTCTGGCAGATCTGGTGGGATTTGTATACTTTCGGAGACTGGACAGAGGGGAAGAAAGAATGGATAATGCCTTGAGACAATGACAGTCAGGGAGAGAACACGGGGGCGGCAGCCATATTCAGGAAGCCGGCCCCGTATTTTATGTTCGTGTTCCGCTATGCGTCCCCTCCTGTTCATTGGGGCTCAGGAGTCTTTCTGAGGAAAAGCCGCAGACGTCTGATGGGTAAAATGGCCTTTCAAAAGCCAGACTATCCGGGAGAGGTCCGGAAAAGTTCGGAATATCCTCTTGACATATACCCTATCAGGGTATAGAATGTTATCAGAAAAGGAGGGATAAAGATGGAACAGTACACTGTGACAGGTATGAGCTGCGCTGCATGCAGCGCCCGTGTGGAGAAGGCAGTGTCAAAGGTGGAGGGCGTGACTTCCTGCTCCGTGAGCCTTCTGACAAATTCCATGGGTGTTGAGGGTACGGCAAAGCCTCAGGATATAATTGCGGCTGTGGAGGCTGCAGGCTACGGAGCTTCCTTAAAGGGAGGCACCGGCAGAGCGAAGGATTCATCGAGGGGAGCAGGGGCTGATATGGGAGAGGAGATGCTGAAGGACAGGGAGACTCCTGTGCTGAAAAGGCGGCTTCTCTGGTCCCTTGGTTTTCTCGTCGTTCTCATGTATTTTTCCATGGGGCATATGATGTGGGGGTGGCCGGCTCCGGCTTTCCTCGCAGAGAACCATGTGGCGATGGGGCTTCTGCAGCTTCTTCTGACAATCGCGGTAATGGTAATTAACCAGAAATTTTTTATAAGCGGCTTTCAGAGCCTGTGGCACAGGGCGCCGAACATGGATACTCTGGTTGCCCTTGGCTCCGGCGCCTCCTTCGTTTACAGCACCTACGCCCTGTTTGCCATGACAGATGCCCAGATGAAGGGCGACATGGCAGCGGTGATGGGGTATATGCACGAATTTTACTTTGAATCTGCCGCCATGATCCTGACGCTGATTACAGTCGGGAAGATGCTGGAGGCCCGCTCAAAGGGGAAGACGACAGATGCCCTGAAAAATCTGATGAAGCTGGCTCCCAAGACCGCCTGCATCATAAAGGACGGGAGGGAGGAGACCGTTTCCATTGAAGAGGTGGCAAAGGGCGATATTTTCGTGGTGCGTCCCGGAGAAAACATCCCGGTGGACGGAGTGATTCTGGAGGGCAGCAGCGCAGTCAATGAGTCGGCTCTGACAGGGGAGAGCATTCCCGCGGACAAGGAGCCGGGCGATAAGGTGTCTGCGGCTACCCTGAACCAGTCGGGATTTATCCGCTGCGAGGCCACAAGAGTCGGTGAGGACACGACATTCTCACAGATTATCCAGATGGTCAGCGACGCGGCTGCGACGAAAGCGCCTATTGCCAAGGTGGCGGATCGGGTATCAGGCGTCTTTGTTCCGGCGGTAATCGCAGTCTCAGCGGTGACGATCCTTGTATGGCTGCTGTCAGGCCAGACCTTCGGCTTTGCCCTGGCAAGGGGGATCTCCGTCCTCGTCATCAGCTGTCCCTGCGCCCTCGGGCTTGCCACCCCGGTAGCCATCATGGTGGGAAATGGAATGGGGGCCAAGAACGGTATTCTGTTTAAGACGGCTGTTTCCCTGGAGGAGGCGGGAAAGACAGAGATTGTCGCTCTCGACAAGACGGGGACCATTACCCTGGGAGAACCGAATGTGACGGATCTGATCCCGGCAGAGGGCGTGACAGAGCAGGAGCTCCTCTCGCTCGCCTGTGCCCTGGAGAAAAAGAGCGAACACCCCCTTGCCCGCGCAGTGCTTAAGAAGGCAGAGGAGGAAGGGCTGAACGGGTCTGAGGTCACGGAATTTGAGGCCCTTGTGGGAAACGGGCTGTCAGGAAAGCTGGACGGGAAAGCGCTGCTTGGAGGAAGCCTTTCCTTTATGAGCAGCCAGGCAGCTGTTTCTGAACAGATGAGGAAGCGGGCAGAGGAGCTTGCCGGAGAGGGAAAAACGCCTCTTCTCTTTGCAGCAGATGGGACGCTTTCCGGGATTATCGCAGTGGCTGACGTTATCAAGGAAGACAGCCCGAAGGCGGTGAAGGAGCTTCAGAATATGGGAATCCGCGTTGTCATGCTGACCGGCGACAATGAGAGGACGGCGAGGGCCGTCGGAGCCCAGGCTGGAGAGGAGGAGGTGATTGCCGGGCTCCTTCCGGACGGCAAGGAGGCGGTGATCAGAAAGCTCCGAGAGCAGGGGAAGG
>JAHZAR010000094.1 GCA_019423835.1 Clostridiales bacterium
GTGCGCACAGAGCTCCTCGAATCCGGCAGGAAGGACAGCCGTCTGGATGAACTTCTCCTGTCATCAAAGAATGGGCAGAAAATCATTGTAAACGCTGTCTGCTATTCCCAGCTTGAGAGATTTTCTGCCTCCTTCTGGAGAGCAGTAAAGCAGGGAAAATGGTTTACCGTCAGAAGCGCTGCTTCTTTCGTAAAGGCCATATCGGGAATAAAGGCAAAGCCGTTTCTGACGGGCAGGGAGCTGATGCTCCAAAGAAAAACAAAAAATGGAGGCCTGATCCTTGTCGGTTCCCATGTGGCAAAGACTACAAGACAGCTTGCAGAACTTGAGGACAGCATTCATCCCTACTGCTTTATCGAATTTCAGGCAGATGCAGCTCTCCGGGAGGGAGGGCTGGAAAAAGAGGCGAAGGAGATCCGAAAACGTGCAGAACAGGCCATCCTATGGGGAAGGGACGCGGTCGTTTACACCAGCCGCCGTGTTCTCTGCAGGGCGGGGGGAGAGGAAAGCCTGAGCCTGTCTGTTCGGATTTCTGAGGCGCTCACATCCATTGTCCGGAAACTTTGTGTTTCCCCTTCATATATTATTGCAAAGGGCGGAATCACCTCAAGTGATGTGGGGACCAAGGGACTTGGAGTGAAGAAGGCCCTTGTTCTGGGACAGGCAGCGCCGGGGGTTCCTGTGTGGCTGACCGGGAAGGAGAGCCGGTTTCCAGGCATGCCCTACATCATTTTTCCGGGCAATGTGGGAACCGATCAGACGCTGCGGCAGATTGCAGACAGCCTGGCCCAGGAGCGGATGTCATAATTCTGAGCAGGCCCTATGTGAAAGAACAGTCTGGACGGAGCGCAGAAAATTGCCGTTCAGACTGTTTTTGACAGGATTTTAACCGGGTACCGGTAGACAAACGGGGGACGCGGAAATATAATAGAATGGACAGACAGAAAGGATACCGCAGCGTCAAGGGGGATATGACATCAGATGAAAGAAGTAAAGGGTATGGTATTTGTAATTATTTCCGCTGTTATCTTCGGATGTATGCCGCTGGCGGCCAAAGTGCTCTATGGGGAGGGCTGCAATCCGGTGAGCCTGGTAGTTTACCGGTACAGTATGTCCCTTCCCATTCTTTTGGCGCTGGCACTCAGAGAACAGCTTTCGGCACTGCCGGGGAACAGACTGGGAAGAAAGTTCCTTCTGCCTTTCAGGAAAGGCGGAAAATCAGAAGACGCGAAACATCCTGCAGTGCATGAGATGACTCAGGATGAGAGAAAGACGAGGAAGAGAAAACGTCAGATCCGGCTGATGGCGGTAAAAAGGGCCATGCGCCTGAACGCCATACAGCTGCGCCAGTTCTTTATTCTGAGTCTGGGCTTCTGCGCCACCCCCCTCCTGCTTTTTTCTTCCTACAGCTACATATCCAGCGGAAGTGCCACCACCATTCACTTCAGCTATCCCGTATTTGTAATTCTGGCCGCCGTACTGATCTTTAAGGAGAAGGCGACGCTCATGAAAAAAGCGGCAGTTGTGTTCTGCATCCTGGGACTCGTATGCTTTTATGAGCCGGGGCAGGAAGGCGGGCTCGCGGGCATTCTTCTGGCCCTGGTATCCGGGATGACCTATTCGTTTTACATGATATTCTTTGACAGAAGCATCTTAAAATTTATCAGACCGTTCAAGACAAACTTTTACCTTTCCCTGATTTCTGCGATTCTGGCTTTTCTGTTCGCTCTGGTGACAGGCTCCTTTGTGCTTCTCTCTTCTGCCAGGGGATGGCTGATGGCAGTCGCGTTTTCCTTCATGCTGACAGTCGTTGCCAGTGTTCTGTTTCAGATTGGAATTGCGGCTGTTGGGGCACAGAAATCAGCGGTTCTAAGCACCTTCGAACCCATCACCAGTGTGATTCTGGGAGCTGTTCTGTTCCATGAGGCGGTAGGGATAAAGACGGCTCTGGGCGTTGTATTTATACTGGCTTCTGTGCTTTCGATCACATATTTTGACGAAAAAAGAAAACAGAATAGCATACAGAAAGAAGAGGGGCGATAAGTACCCCTCTTCTTTCTGTATGCTATTCGGCAGCTCCCCGCTTTCCGGGAGCTTTTCCCGTTTTTTTCTCGTCATGCTCCTCAGATTCTCCTGAGGGAACAGAACCGCTGTGTTCCGGATCCAGTTTCTTAACCAGAACGGACTCGATTCTGCGTCCGACAATTTTTTCGGCGTGGAGAGAGAGGCCGTTTACCTCCACATCCACGGTTGTCCCGTCCTTGGGAATCGTGTGGAGGCAGCTCAGGACCATTCCGCCGATGGTATCGTATTCTTCCTGGGTGGGAAGCGTAACACCCATCTGTTCCTCCACATCCTCGATCAGAGTGTCACCGGGGAATCTCCACAGGTTTTCGCTGATCCGCTCAATTTCCGGATCAATCACCCGGTCAAACTCGTCGTAGATGCTTCCGACAATTTCTTCCAGCAAATCCTCCATTGTAATGAGACCGGAGATGTTTCCATACTCATCCACGACAATGGCCATATGCACCTTTTTTGTCTGCATATCACGGAACAGGTCATCCGCGTGGATGGACTCCGGGACGAAATAAGCCTGGTGAAGAAGCTGGGAAAGTGATTTTGGCTGTTTGGCCGTCAGGTTTAAGAGGTACTCTCTGGTATAGAGGATACCCTTTACATCCTCGTGATCCTTTGTGTAGACCGGAAGTCTGGAAAGGCCGGACTCACGGATAATTTTCAGAATTTCCTGATCAGAGGAGTCTTCAAACAGATTGATAATATCAGATTCCCTGGTCATGGCAGAGAGGATAGAAGTGTCCCGGAAATCAAAGACATTCTGGATCCACTCATTTTCATCCTCGGCAATGGTGCCCTTCTCCTTTCCGAGATCGATCATCATCCGAATATCCTCTTCCGTAACCCCCTCCTCCTCGGCCTCAGTTTTCATTCCGAGAAGACGGAGCACCAGATTGGTGGAAAACGCGAGAAAAGCGATTACCGGACGGGCCAGAAAGGCAATGGCGGTCACCACAGAACAGGAAAACTTTGCTACAGCATAAGATTTCTGCATGGCGATGCGCTTCGGAACCAGCTCTCCGAAAATCAGCGTAAAGTAGGAAAGAATTAGAGTAATGAGAATGACGGAAACTGTATTCAGCACAGCAGGGGAAAGAGCCTGAAAGCCCAGTCCGCTGTAAATCCACTCTGTCAGGGGATCAGAGAAGTTATCAGCTGCGAAGGCGCTTCCGAGGAAACCAGCTAGCGTAATTCCGATCTGAATGGTGGAGAGAAAGCCGGCCGGCTCCTCTGCCATTTTCAAAAGGCGTCCGGCCATACGGTCACCGGCCTCCTGCTGTTTTTTCAGTTTCGCCGTGTTCAGTGAGATGACCGCAATCTCTGTTGCGGCAAAAAATGCGTTGAGAAGAATCAGCCCTGCCTGAATCAGCAGTAGCCCAGGTAGATTGTCCACAAAATGTCGCTCCTTTTCCTAATTATTTTGACCGGAACAGGCTGTTATAATCATGCCCTGCCATCATTATGCCCTTCCGGCGTCTTTGCAGACTAATTTTATTGTACTAAAAAAAGAACAGTGTTTCAATCAGGAGAAAATAAGATTAACGAAGAATTAGCAGGAGAAGAAAAAAGAAGAAAATGATAAATATGAAAGAAAAAACAAAATAGTTGAATTTTATCAGATAATTCGAGAATCGGTGAATAAAAAAATAATGTTAAAAAATTGTCAGTCATATTGACGATAGGGCAGATGATATAGTATTATACTTATTATAGCGATGCAGGTTGTTATATAGAACTTGCATTTTTTTATTTCACAGGAAATTTATCCTATTTCCTGTGAAATAAAAAGCCCTGGCGGGCAGGAACGCACTGCGGAAAACGGTTGTCTTTTCTGCAGAACGGCACTGGGGATAAACGGCGCAGAAACAGCAGGCAGCTTACGCTGTCTGAGCCAGAAGCATCCCAGTGCAGGAAGCAGCGGGATGCTTATGCAAAACGGAGGAACATAAAGCACCCGGCTGCTTTGCTCCGGCGAAAGAACGAAATCTGCCGGTGGGCTCCAGTTACATGCCACTGACTGGAGCCAGCCGGTTCAGAAGCAGAAATGGAGTGTGCCGGTGCAGGCGGGTGAAACTGCATCATGGCAGACAGGAGGTGAGAAGAGGGAGTCTTCAGATATGCTTCTGCTTCATCTCGGAATGAATCGCCGGAAAAACAGTAATTCAGGGAGGTAGAAACAATGAAAGAAATGGTATGGCTTGCGCCGGCGGCGGGAGTGGCAGCACTCCTGTTTGCCCTGGTTCTGGCATCAGGAATCAGGAAGCAGGCTCCGGGAAATGAGCGAATGAGGGAGATTGCAGGGGCGATCAAAGAAGGCGCCCAGGCGTTTTTAAGGGCGGAATATAAGATCCTTGTATTCTTTGTCGTGATCCTTTTTGTGGTGATTGGGATCGGAATCGGAAACTGGATCACTGCTGTCTGCTTTTTAGTGGGAGCGGCATTCTCCACGATGGCGGGATATTTCGGCATGCAGGTAGCGACAGATGCCAATGTCCGCACAGCCAACGGTGCCAGGGAAGGCGGCATAGGAAAAGCCCTGGGTATTGCCTATAAGGGCGGAGCTGTTATGGGTATGTGCGTAGTCGGCCTGGGACTTCTGGGAGCCAGCGTAATCTATCTTGTCACAAAGGATGTGAACGTGCTGACAGGCTACAGCCTTGGCGCATCCTCAATCGCTCTGTTCGCCCGTGTAGGCGGCGGAATCTACACAAAGGCTGCCGATGTGGGAGCTGACCTGGTAGGAAAGGTTGAGGTGGGAATTCCAGAGGATGATCCGAGAAATCCGGCTGTTATTGCAGATAATGTGGGCGACAACGTAGGCGATGTGGCCGGAATGGGAGCCGATCTGTTTGAGTCCTATGTAGGCTCGCTGGTATCAGCGGTGACCCTGGGAGTTGTGGCCTATCAGGCGGAGGGGGCATTCTTCCCTCTGGTTCTGGCGGCATTCGGAGTGATTGCATCTGTGATCGGAACCTTCTTTGTAAAGGGAAAGGAGGGAACAGATCCTCAGAAATCCCTCAATCTTGGAAGCTATGTAGCCTACGCCATCGTAATTATTATGTCGTTAGTGCTCAGCAGTCAGTTCTTCGGACGCATGAATGAGGCGGCAGCCGTGATTTCCGGCCTTTTAGTGGGCTTTATTATCGGACAGGCGACAGAGATCTATACCTCAGACAAATACAACTCTGTAAAGAAGATTGCAGAGCAGTCAGAGACCGGTTCAGCTACAAACATCATCTCCGGTCTTGCAGTGGGTATGAAGTCGACAGTGGTGCCGATTCTCTTCATCGCAGTGGGAATTATTGTGGCCTATTCCACAGCAGGCCTGTATGGAATTGCACTGGCAGCAGTAGGCATGCTGGCTACTACAGGAAGCACTATCGCAGTTGACGCCTATGGTCCTATTGCGGACAATGCCGGCGGAATTGCGGAGATGTCCGGTCTGGACGAAAGTGTGAGAAATATCACGGATAAGCTGGACAGCGTCGGCAACACAACGGCAGCTATCGGAAAGGGATTTGCCATCGGTTCCGCTGCCCTGACCGCTCTGGCCCTGTTTGTATCCTATGCCCAGGCAGTCAATCTTACAACGATTGATATTTTGAATCCGAAGGTTATCATCGGATTATTCATCGGGGGAATGCTGCCCTTCCTCTTCTCAGCCATCACCATGGAATCAGTTTCCAAGGCGGCCTACAAGATGATCGAGGAGGTAAGGCGGCAGTTTCGCGAGGATCCGGGTATCTTAAAGGGCGAGAGCCGTCCGGACTATACGTCCTGTGTCGGAATTTCCACAACAGCAGCCCTTCATGAGATGTTGGTACCCGGTATCATCTCCGTGGCAGTTCCGATTGCAATGGGAATCCTGCTGGGAACAGATGCCCTTGGCGGACTTCTTGCCGGCTCCCTGGTTACAGGTGTTCTGATGGCAATTTTCATGGCGAATGCAGGCGGAGCATGGGATAATGCCAAGAAATATATCGAGAGCGGAACTCACGGCGGAAAGGGAAGTTCTTCCCACAAGGCAGCCGTTGTAGGAGACACAGTAGGCGATCCGTTTAAGGATACTTCAGGACCCTCCATCAATATCCTGATCAAGCTGATGACGATCGTGTCACTGGTGTTTGCGCCGCTGTTCCTGTCCATCGGGACCATATTCTAGGCGAATGAAAAACTTTACAGAAAAAATCAGAAAAACTGCAGGGCTGTCCGCTCTGCAGTTTTTCTGTAGGGAAACGAGAAATTTGGAAAAGTATAATTTACTGTGACATATCAGGGATCCTGCCGCCGGATTCCCTGCCGGCGAACGGCTGCAGGCTGGGGCAGAAGGAGCCTGGGTTCAGACATGAGAAACTGCCGGAAGAGCAGCTTCTCAATATTCTGTGCTGATTCTCATGATATTGGCTGCCTTTTCATTCCAGCCCCAGTTCCCTGTAGCACTCCCTTAAAACATGGCAGGAATTGTTCAGCTTTTCTAACTCCTCTTCCTCCAGAGTGAGGGGAAGCACCCTCTGAATTCCGTTCTGGTTGATGATACAGGGCACGCCGACAAATACGCCGTTTTGTCCGTACTCACCCCGCAGCATGGCGGAAACGGTCATAACACTGTTTTCGTTTCCCAGAACTGCTTTGGTAATCCGCGTGAGGGCCATGCCGATTCCGTAGTAGGTGGCATTTTTTGCCTCGATTATTTTGTAGGCCGCTGTCCGCACCTCCTCGGAGATCTGCTCCATATCCTGCTCACAGATGGAGCCGTGGGATTCATTGACCATCTCGCGAATAGACTTGGTGGCAACCATGGCCTGGCTCCACGGCACAAACTCTGAATCCCCATGTTCACCCATGACATAGGCGTGAACATTTCTCGGATCAACCTTCAGATAATCACCGAGAAGGTACCGCAGGCGGGCAGTGTCGAGGGTGGTTCCCGTACCCAGGACGCGTCTCGGGTTAAAACCGGACAGCGTGCAGGTGATTTTCGTCATGATGTCCACCGGATTTGTGGCTACAAGGAAAATTCCATTAAAGCCGGAGGCTGTCACCGGTTCAATAATGGACTGGAACACCTCCGTATTTCTCTTCAGAAGATCAAGTCTCGTTTCACCTGGCTTCTGGGCGACACCTGCACAGATAACCACAATATCTGCATCCGTGCAGTCGTCGTAGCTGCCGGCGTAGATTTTCATATTGGAGCTGGAAAAAGCCAGCCCGTGATTTAAGTCCATGGCCTCGCCCATGGCGCGCTTCTTGTTTACGTCAATTAAAACCAGCTCATCACACACATTCTGATTGAGCAGGGAGTAAGCGTAGCTCATTCCCACCATTCCAGTACCAATCAGGGCAATTTTCCGGTTGTCATGTTTCATAAGGGTACCTCCTGTCAGAAATAATACAGATGTTTGCAGAGCAGTCAGACCCTGAATCCTCCCGCATGCTGTGAAGATGAGTAAGTAAGGACTAACTGCTTTGTTAATAATATCACAAAAATCGTGGGAAGGGAAGAGGAAAATGCAGTTTCTTCCTTAATATAAATACAATTATATCATTGCAGTTTTACAGGGTTTTATTCATGGAGGCGGCGGAGCCGTTCTGCTGGGTGATTAAAACTTGCTAGGGACATTAATTTATGGTATTATAAAATCCAGGTATTTATGAACAAGAAAATAACGGAGGAAATGAGATGGAAGAAAACACAAAAACAGTTGCTGAGACGGAGGAAAAGGAAACCGTTTCAAAAAACTTTATCGAGAGAGAGATTGAGAAAGATTTGGCTGAAGGTGTTTACAACCATGTCCAGACCAGATTTCCACCGGAACCGAATGGGTATCTTCACATTGGACACGCCAAGTCCATCATCCTGAATTCGGGACTGGCCAAGGAATACAATGGCAAATTCAATCTGCGTTTTGATGACACGAACCCGACTAAGGAAAAGACAGAATTTGTCCAGTCCATCATTGAGGATGTAAAGTGGCTGGGAGCTGATTTTGAGGACAGGCTGTTCTTTGCCTCCGATTATTTTGAGCAGATGTATGAGTGTGCAGTTCTTCTTATTAAAAAGGGAAAGGCATTTGTGTGCGACCTGAGCGCTGACGAGATCCGCGAGTACCGCGGCGACTTTAATAATCCCGGCAAGGAGAGTCCCTACAGAAACAGAAGCATTGAAGAAAACCTGCAGCTCTTTGAAAATATGAAAAATGGCATGTACAGAGATGGGGAGAAGGTTCTGCGCGCCAAGATCGACATGGCATCTCCCAATATCAATATGAGAGACCCGGTTATCTACCGTGTTGCCCACATGTCCCACCACAATACAGGGGACAAGTGGTGTATTTATCCGATGTATGATTTTGCCCATCCGATTGAGGATGCTATCGAGCATATCACACACTCGATCTGTACCCTTGAGTTTGAGGATCACCGTCCGCTTTACGACTGGGTGGTAAGAGAGTGTGAATTTGAGAATCCGCCCCGCCAGATCGAGTTTGCCAAAATGTATCTCACCAATGTCATCACAGGAAAGCGCTATATCAAGAAGCTGGTTGAGGATAAGATTGTGGACGGCTGGGATGATCCGCGCCTGGTTTCCATAGCAGCTCTCAGGAGGAGGGGCTTTACGCCGGAATCCATCAGAAAGTTTGTGGAGCTGGCCGGTGTTTCCAAGGCAGACAGCTCTATCGACTACGCCATGCTGGAATACTGCGTAAGGGAAGATCTGAAGCTGAAGAGGGCCAGAGTGATGGCCGTTCTTGACCCGGTGAAGCTGGTCATTGACAATTACCCGGAGGGACAGATGGAAGAGCTCTCCGCGCCCTGCAATCTGGAAAATCCGGAGCTGGGCGACCGCATTGTGCCCTTTGGCCGTGAGCTCTATATTGAGCGTGAGGACTTCATGGAGGAACCGCCGAAAAAATATTTCCGCCTCTATCCGGGCAACGAGGTTCGTCTGATGAATGCCTATTTTGTCACCTGTACGGGCTGTGAGAAGGATGAGAATGGAAATGTGACGGTTGTTCACTGCACTTATGATCCGCAGACAAAGGGCGGAAACGCGCCGGACGGCAGAAAGGTAAAGGGAACGATTCACTGGGTGGCAAAGGAGACTGCCCTCAGGGCAGAGTGCCGCCTCTATGAGAACCTGGTAGATGAGGAGAAGGGCAAGCTGAATGCAGACGGGACACTGAATCTGAATCCAAACTCCCTGACCGTATTAAAGGAGTGCTATGTAGAGCCGTCCTTAAAGGAGGCGAAGGCTTATGACAGCTTCCAGTTTGTGCGCAATGGCTATTTCTGCGTGGACTGCAAGGACAGCACGCCGGAGAAGCCTGTCTTCAACAGAATCGTATCTCTGAAGAGCTCCTTTAAGGTAGGGAAATAGTACAGAAAGAAACAGGCAGCAGGAAGGAAAAGGCGTCAGAGGCCTTGGACAGGAGAAAACGGCCGCAGGGCAGGAGTATCGGTGAAAAAGGATACTCTCTGCCAGGCGGCCGGCTGTTTATACGGAAGTGCGAAGGCCGTAGCAGGCAAAACGCGATAAGATGACAAATTCAGACAAGAAAAAGAAGTTGGAATCTGAACGGAATGCGCAGTTTTTGCAG
>JAHZAR010000095.1:0-9400 GCA_019423835.1 Clostridiales bacterium
ATTTCGTGTCGCGGGCCTCTGCCTCGTACTCCTCAATGTGAACGGAGGTATATACATCCTCCTGAACCAGACGCTCGCTCAGGAGAACGGCGTCCTCGTAGTTGTAGCCCTCCCAGGTCATGAAGCCGATCAGCGGGTTCTTTCCGAGGGCAATCTCTCCATTGCAGGTGGAAGCGCCGTCTGCGATAACCTCGCCGGCCTCCACATGGTCTCCCTTGTAGACGATTGGCTTCTGGTTGTAGCAGTTGGACTGGTTGCTTCGTGTAAATTTCGTCAGGCGGTATACGTCCTTCTGTCCGTCAGAGTCTCGCTTTACGATGATCTCATTGGAAGCGGAGCGCTCTACCACACCTGCGTTCTTTGCCAGCACGCAGACACCGGAGTCAACGGCAGCCTTGCCCTCAATACCTGTACCTACGGCCGGAGCCTCTGTGGTCAGAAGCGGAACGGCCTGACGCTGCATGTTGGAACCCATCAGGGCGCGGTTTGCGTCGTCGTTCTGAAGGAACGGAATCATGGAGGTCGCCACGGAGAATACCATCTTCGGAGAAACGTCCATCAGGTCGATTCTTCTCTTCTGGAACTCAGAAGTCTCCTCGCGGAAACGTCCTGATACGTTGTTGTGAACGAAGTGTCCCTCCTCATCCAGCGGCTCGTTGGCCTGAGCAACCACGAAATTATCCTCCTCGTCAGCTGTCAGGTAAACTACCTCGTCTGTTACCACCGGGTTGGACGGATCTGTCTTGTCTACCACGCGGTAAGGCGCCTCCACGAAACCGTACTGGTTTACTCTCGCATAGGTAGCCAGGGAGTTGATAAGACCGATGTTCGGTCCCTCAGGCGTCTCGATAGGGCACATACGTCCATAGTGTGTATAGTGAACGTCTCGCACCTCGAATCCGGCACGGTCTCTGGAAAGACCGCCAGGTCCCAGGGCGGAAAGACGTCTCTTGTGTGTAAGCTCGGACAGCGGGTTGTTCTGATCCATGAACTGGGACAGCTGGGAGCTTCCGAAGAACTCCTTCACAGCCGCTGTTACAGGCTTGATATTAATTAAGGACTGCGGAGAAATATTCTCCATATCCTGTGTCGTCATCCTCTCGCGGACTACTCTCTCCATTCTGGAAAGACCGATGCGGTACTGGTTCTGCAGAAGCTCTCCCACAGCGCGGATACGTCTGTTGCCCAGGTGATCGATATCGTCCGGCGTTCCGATCCCGCCTTCTAGGTGCATATTGTAGTTGATGGAGGCAATGATATCCTCCTTTGTAATATGCTTCGGAATCAGTTCGTGGATATTCTTTCTGATGGCCTCCTTTAACTCATCCTCGCTCTTTCCGTCATTTTCTGCCAGGATATTCTCGAGTACAGGGTAGAATACTAACTCTGTCACCCCGATCTCCGCCGGATCGAAGGAAACATAGGCGGCCAGATCCACCATCATATTGGAGAGAACCTTATGATTCTTCTTCTCTCCGGCAATCCATACAAACGGCACTGCCGCGTTCTGGATCTTTGTTGCCAGCTCCTTGTCTGCAACCGTTCCTTTCTCAGCCAGAATCTCGCCTGTGGACAGGTCGACCACATCCTCAGCCAGTGTGTGTCCGGCGATACGGTTTTTGAAATGGAGCTTCTTATTAAATTTATAGCGTCCCACCTTAGCCAGGTCATATCTTCTCGGATCGAAGAACATGCTGTTTAGTAAGCTCTCGGCGCTGTCCACAGAGAGCGGCTCGCCGGGACGGATTTTCTTGTATAATTCGAGAAGACCGTCCTGATAGTTGTCGGAGGTATCCTTCTCAAAGCTCTTCTCCAGCTTTAACTCATCACCGAACAGGTCGATGATCTCCGCATTTGTTCCATATCCTAACGCACGGATCAGGACTGTTACAGGAACCTTTCTTGTTCTGTCCACACGAACATAGAAAATGTCATTAGAGTCAGTCTCGTACTCAAGCCATGCACCGCGGTTCGGGATCACCGTGCAGCTGTATAACTCGGTTCCGATCTTGTCATGTCCAATGCCATAATAAATACCAGGGGAACGTACTAACTGGCTGACGATAACACGCTCTGCTCCGTTGATCACAAAGGAGCCGGTATCCGTCATAAGCGGCAGATCACCCATGAAGATCTCATGTTCGTTAATCTCGTCCTTGTCCTTGTTGCAAAGCCTTACCTTCACCTTTAAAGGCGCTGCGTAAGTCGCGTCGCGTTCCTTGCATTCTTCGATTGTATATTTAATGTCATCTTTACAAAGCGTAAAATCTACAAATTCCAGACTTAAATGGCCCGCAAAGTCAGCGATCGGGGAAATATCATCAAACACTTCCCGTAAGCCCTCGTCAAGGAACCACTGGTAAGAGTTTTTCTGAATTTCAATTAAGTTTGGCATTTCCAGAACTTCCTTCTGCCTAGAGAAGCTCATTCTGATACCTTTACCGGCTTTGGCCGGACGCATTCTGCTTTTCTCCATTTGACGTTTCACCCCTGTTTTCTTTCTATGTTTAATGGCGGGTTTCGCGCGCTTTTCGATGCGGTTCTCTGTATAGCTTTAGGCGCACGACACCACAATAGTGCATTTTTCATAATATCATGGCCATGTCAAGATGTCAAGAGGGGGGATGGAAAATTTTTTCTGCGGCAGGTGGGGAGTGGCGGGGAGAAAAAGAGAGAGCGATGTGTTCCAGCAAAGTCACAAATCTCTCCCTCTTTTTCTCCTGGGGGACGGGACGGACGCATGGAAGAAAATTTGGGGTAAGGAGAGAAGACTTTTGGGTAGGGAGATAGGAAGGAACGGGCAGGATTGAACAGGATCGGGAAGGGAAGGGGAAGAGGCACGGGAGCTGATTTTGAAGTTTTGAAATGTGCGGCGCTGTGACATATTGGGGGAGATGTTGGGAAAGCGGGCAAAAGACATCGCCGGATGCCGGAGTGTCAGGGGCTGATATGGGGCGGTGTCTTTTGTCCTTCTTTATCTGCTTTTCTCTATTGGCCTTTCTTGGTTTTTTATCTGATTTTCCTTCTTTATTTCTCGAGCAGTCTGAGGATATCGGGGAAGGGCTCTACGCTTCTTTTCAGGATTCCGTTCATGTGCGCTATGGCGATTCCGTAGTTGGTCATGGGGATCTGCTGGTCTTCAGCGCATTTCAGGCGGTATTTCATCTCCCGGGCGTTTAACATACAGCCGCCGCAGTGGATAATCAGGCTGTAGGGGCTCAGATCATCGGGGAATTCGGTGCCGGAGGTGAATGAAAAATGCAGATTTCTTCCGGTGTGCTTTAAAATCCAGGCGGGCAGCTTCTCTGTGCCGATGTCGCCGCACTGGCGGTGGTGGGTACAGCCCTCACAGATGAGAATGTGCGCTCCGTCCTCCAGGCGGTCCAGGGCGGCAGCGCCCTCGGCTGCGGTTTTTAAGTTTCCCTTGTATCTGGCAAAGAGGATAGAAAAGGAGGTTAAGAGAATGCCGTCCGGAACTTCCCTCTTCACCTTTCCAAATACCTGGCTGTCCGTGACTACAAGTTTCGGCTTTTTCCCCAGAGCAGCCAGCGTGGAGGAAAGCTCATCGTCCTTTACTGTAACAGCCACGGCCCCTGCGTCGAGGATTCCCCGTATCGTCTGCTGCTGGGGGAGGATCAGACGGCCCTTGGGGGCCGCCTTGTCCACCGGAATAACCAGGATAACAAAATCAGACGGGGAGAGCAGATCGCCTATGAGGGGAACATGATCCCTCCCCTCCTCCGCGGTTTTTATGTGGGCCAGGGTTTCTTTGAGCCTCTCGATTCCGAAGCCTGTCCTGGCGCTGACAGGAAGGACGGCTGCGGCGCCTGAAAGGACGGCCGCTTCCCGTTTTTCGGTTCCCCTATCTTCCGGTACGCTCTCCTCTGCTCCCGTTTTTTTCGTCTCTTCCTTATACAGATCCGGAATGTGATTTTCTGTTAAATCTGACTTATTGAAAGCAATGACATAGGGAACCGCTTTTTCCTGAAACAGGGCAGTCAGTTCCCTGTCCTCTTTTCTTATCCCTGCCTGGCTGTCTGCCACAAGGACTGCGATGTCTGTCCTGTTTAGGATCTGTTTTGTCTTTCTCACCCGCAAGCTGCCCAGGCTTCCCTCATCGTCGATCCCCGGCGTGTCGATGATGACGGCCGGGCCCAGCGGGAGAAGCTCCATGGATTTTTTCACCGGATCGGTGGTAGTTCCCTTTACATCGGAAACTACGGCCAGATCCTGGCCGGTTACGGCATTTAAAAGGCTTGATTTTCCGGAGTTTCTGCATCCAAAAAAGCTGATGTGAACCCGCTCTGCGGACGGAGTTTCATTCATTCCCATTTTTTTCTCCTGATTGTTTTTTACTTGTCTGTTTTTTACTTAATGATTTTTCTTAATCGTTTTTTTAATCCGTTTTCTTAATTATCCTGCCTGACCGAATTTTGTCCGGCCATTCTGGCAGTTCCACTCACCGGCGGCCCTTTTCCTAGAACCGGAAATCCCTCCTGCCCTCTGAAATGGCTCTCAGATTGTTTTTAAGAATCTCCCTGACCTTCTCACTGGGCACATTCAGGATTTCCTTTTCTATCAGCTGATCGCCCAGCTTTTTTGTCTCCTCAGAGGCATAATCCTCCAGGTACTCTTTCAGGGTCATCAGAGCGTTTGGGTGGCAGCAGTTTCCAATCTGGCCGCTCTTTAAAAGGCTCATAAAGCGGTCTCCTGTCCTCCCCTCCCTGTAGCAGGCGGTACAGAAGCTGGGAATGTAACCTAATTCCATGAGCCATCTCACCACCTGGTCCAGTGTCCGGTTGTCGCTCACGTCGAACTGGGCGGAGCTCTCGTCTTCCGGCTCCTCCTCAACATAGCCGCCTACGCTGGTCCTGGAACCGCCGCTTATCTGAGAAATTCCCAGATTCAGCAGCCGCTCCCTGCACTTTGCACCCTCCCTGGTGGAGATGATCATACCCGTGTAGGGCACGGCTACACGGATCAGGGCCACGATCTTTGCGAAGGTGTCATCGTCGATTCCGTTGTCAAACTCGTCCGGGTCAATGTCGTCGGCTTTCCTCACCCTTGGCACGCTGATGGTGTGGGGGCCGACGCCAAATCGCGCCTCCAGATGCTCCGCATGCATGAGAAGGCCGGCAAACTCATATTTGTAGAGCTCCAGGCCAAAGAGCACGCCAATCCCCACATCGTCAATTCCTGCTGTCATAGCCCTGTCCATAGCCTCTGTGTGATAGCAGTAGTTGTGCTTCGGCCCTGTGGGGTGAAGCCTCTCATAACTCTCCTTGTGGTAGGTTTCCTGGAACAGGATGTAGGTTCCGATTCCTGCCTCTTTTAATTTCCTGTAGTTCTCCTCTGTGGTAGCCGCGATATTTACATTGACACGGCGGATTGCCCCGTTTTTATGCTTTATGCTGTAAATGGTCTTAATGCTTTCCAGCACATACTCAATGGGATTGTTGACCGGATCCTCACCGGTTTCCAGGGCCAGCCGCTTGTGGCCCATATCCTGCAGAGCCGTAACTTCCCGCACAATCTCCTCCTGAGTCAGCTTTTTCCTGGGAATGTGCTTGTTTTTCAGGTGGTAGGGGCAGTACAGACAGCCGTTGACGCAGTAGTTGGACAGGTAGAGGGGCGCAAACATCACGATACGGCTGCCGTAAAATTCCCTCTTGATTTCCCTGGCCAGCTGGAAGATCTGCTCATTTCTCTCCTCATCCTGACAGGCTAAGAGCACGGATGCCTCCCTGTGGCTGATTCCTTTTTTCTTTCTTGCCTTCTCGATGATCGCGTCTATCAGTTCAAAATTTTCCCTGTTCTTTTCCGCATAGTCAAGGGTTTCCAGGATTTCCTGATGGTTGATAAACTCCTCTGCCTTTGATGATTTTGGATCGTACGTTGTGCTGCTGTTCATGTCTCTTTTCTCCTCTCTTATTCGGGTCAGGCGGAACTTCTCCGGCTTTCCCTTCAGTATCAGACAATATTTGTTTTTCCGGTCAGCGCTGCGGCGTTTTCCTTCTGTGTCCTGCCAGCCTGCCGTCAGGGCCTCACATATCCGGCGCAGTCTCCCCTCTCTGCCACAATCTCATATCCGATGGACTCCATGGATTTTCTGAGGGCTGAGAGCCCCTCCGAAGCCTCACATCCGGTGCACAGCTTATTGTCATAGAGGAGATAATTTCCTCTGACAGCTGCCGGCGAAAGGTTCGGCATCACCACATTGGCTCCGCAGAGAATTCCCAGCTCCCGGCCCCCGTCAAAGACGGTGCCAAGAGCCGTGGTAGCCGGAAGAAGCACGCTCGGAAGCAAAAGGCGCACCAGCCCCAGAAGATACAGGGTAAGTTCCAGGCTTCCCGCCTTCTCTCCGGCAAAGGGCGTCGCGTGATGGGGAAGAAAGGGGCCGATGCCAACCATCTCCGGCTGAAGCTCTCTGAGAAATACCAGATCTTTGGCAAGGTGACGGACGGTCTGTCCCGGTGAGCCGGCCATCATGCCGGCCCCTGTCTGGAACCCGATGTCCTTCAGGGCGCGGAGACACTCTTTCCTGCGCTCACCGGAAAGCTCCGGCGGGTGAAGCCTCCTGTAGTGCTCCTCGTCAGCTGTCTCGTGGCGGAGCAGATAGCGGTCAGCTCCCGCCTGAAACCACTGCTCATAAACCTCCCGTCTCCGCTCTCCCACAGAAAGGGTAACGGCACAGTCAGGAAAACGCCTCTTTAGCTCCTCCACGATGTTTGTCAATGCCCGGTCTCCTCTTACTCCTTCACTCCCCTCAAAGTTCAGATCCTCCCCGCCCTGGAGCACAAAGGTCCGAAAGCCCAGGCGGCGGCCCTCCTCACAGCAGGAAAGAATCTCGTCCGGCGTCAGGCGGTACCGGGATACCTCCCGGTTGCTGCGCCTGATCCCGCAGTAATAGCAGTCGTTCCTGCAGTAGTTGGTAAATTCAATCAGTCCTCTGATAAATACCCGTTTTCCGTAGTATTTTTCCCTGATGCGGCGGGCTGTACGGAACAAAAGGCCTGCCGTCTTCCAGGTTCTCACAGACAGGATTTCTGAAAACTCCTCCTCTGTCAGCCATTCCCCTTTGGCCAGACGGGAGATCAGCTCAAGGCAGCGCCTCTCCCTGTCCTCGCCGGGCACAAAACGGACGTCTCCTCCCTCTCTTTCCGACCTGTCAGGAAACAGCTCTTCCGGGAATATTCCCGCCTTTCCCGTATAAACCGCATCGGTGATATGTCTCATGGCTTCACTTCCTTTCCTCCGGCTTTTCCTGTCCGGCCCCGGCTTTCGCATACAGAGCCTTGGTGCTGACCCCCGGGATACGGCCCAGCTTTCCCGACAGGGCGCTGATCACATCCATGGGGGCGTCCAGCACAATGCTGATGATGCTGACATGTTTCTTTTCATAGGGAAGTCCCATCCGGCCGATAATATAGCTTCCGTACTGGTGAAGGGTCTCGTTGACACGCCCCGCCGCCTCCCTCTCCTCAACAATGATTCCTATAACGGCAATCCTGGTTTCCACAATTCTTCCTCCTTCTGCCTTACACACCTGAATATCCCCAGGAACTAAGAAAGTGTGCGCCAAGGCGCACACTCGCGCCGAGCGCGGTTGCCTTCAGGCAACATCTACCTTACGCGCGAGTGCGCATCAACGTCATTTTTTGTTCAATAGGAAATAAAATTTCCTATTGAACAAGAACGGATCCTGCTTCGCAGGATTCTTTGCCTGCGGCGGGCCGCAAAAGCGGCATTTTCCTTTCCGCCGCAGTGCGATCCCCGCGGAGCGTTTTTATATAACAGGGGACGAAGTTTCCTGTTTATAAAAGAAAAGCGCCTCCAAAAGGCGCGCAGACACAGGCCTCTGTCCCGGACAGAAACCTGTTTTCTCTTTCATCTGAATGTTGCGGCGGAATGTTCAGAATCCCGTTGAAAGAGAATCCTGTTTCCGTACCAGTTCAGCTTTTCTTGGCCTCGGAGCATTTCCTCGGTGTCAGCGCAGCTTTCCTCTTTAGCCCTCCCTGTGTTTTCCCGGCCCAGGAGCTGTGCAGGAAGCCGGCAGTCTGCCAGGGCTGATTCTCCTGCATCCTCAGCCAAACTCAGCCGTCCGTCCCGGGAACCCGTATCTGAGAGTGCGTTTTCTTCATATTAGCTAATTCCTGCCCGTTTGTCAAATATGTTTTCCTGCATTTTCTACAAGTATTTCCCGGAAGTTGCAGCCGTTTGGCTTGCCTTTTCCTATAGGGAATGTTATAATAATCAGCGAGACAAAATTACGGAGGTACTTCTATGGACATATTATTCAACGTGCTGCTGGGCGTTCTTATCGTCGCAGTCATTGTGCTGGCAGTGCTGTATTTCCTGGGTCGGAAAATGGAAAAACGTCAGGCTGAACAGCAGTCCATGATGGAGGCTGCGAAGCAGGTAGTTTCTATATTAGTCATTGATAAGAAGAAGCTGAAAGCCAAAGATTCCGGTCTTCCGAAGATGGTTACGGATCAGGTTCCGTGGTACATGAGACGGGCCAAGTTTCCGATCGTAAAGGCCAAAATCGGACCGAAGGTTACCACTCTCATTGCTGACGAGAAGGTTTTCTTACAGCTTCCAGTCAAGACAGAGGCTAAAGTCGTTATCAGCGGTCTCTACATAACAGAGATCAAGAGCGTGCGCGGAGGCATCCCGCCGCTTCCGAAGAAAAAGGGATTTTTCTCCAGGTTTAAGAAGGATAAGACAGAGAAAAAAGCATCCAAATAGCCTCCTTGGGATAGATGCCGGGGAGGGAAAAAAGAGAGCCGTTGCAAAATAGATGAGAAATCATCTATGGAGCAATGGCTCCCTTTTTATGTCTTTCATCTGGCCTTTCATTCTTTTCTCTCATCTGTCTTCTGTCTGTGTTTGCTTTTTTGCCGGAAGTTTTTCCTTTATGAGCGGCATTTCAGCTTGTTGGACCGGTTTGAAAATCAGGAATGGAATTTTGGCGCAGGAGAGTCTATTTTTCAGAGGCGAGATGTGTGCTGGTGAAGGGCAGGGTGGTGAAAAGTAACCCGGCCTCTGGGGGCATCGCCCGGTAAAGCCGGGCGAATAAATACTAATCATGATAATTATACTTTTGATACATCAAATCAGTTTTAGCAGCTGCTTTTTCAATAGTCCATGACGGGGATGGGTTCAGGCTTGCTTTTCTTCATGCTGGCACTTCCCGCACCCGCCGCAGTTGCCTCAGCCCTGGCAGGCATGGGCCTCCGGCTCCAGGCCAGTGAGCGCGTCTGCCAGTTTCGACTGTAACAGGGCAAGGGGCAGGCAGATGTTCATGTGGACAGTGACGGGTAAATAATCTGCTTCATACAGTGATCTCCTTCAATGAATTTACTGTTAAATATTCGTGCAAAGTATTGTTTTCTTCGTG
>JAHZAR010000095.1:9562-9628 GCA_019423835.1 Clostridiales bacterium
GGAAAGGATTGCAAAAGACCCGTCTGTAAAGGGCTACAATGACCTTGACGAGTTGTTTGCCGACCT
>JAHZAR010000096.1 GCA_019423835.1 Clostridiales bacterium
GGGCTATCGGAGATTCCAAGGCTCCGCTGTATGTTCTGATGCTCACAACTGTCGTCAATGTAGTTCTGGATATTCTTTTAGTAGGCGGCTTTCATATGAGTGTCTATGGAGCCGCTGTTGCCACTGTAATCGCACAGGCTGTTTCTGCCGTTCTGCTGCTCGTCTATATCGCTGCCCGGGCAAAGATCCTTTGGGTTCCCGTCAGGGAGCTTCATATAGACAAAGCCTTTCTGAAAAAAACTGTTGATTTCAGTTCCGTCTCCGCTCTCCAGCAGACCATGCTGTACCTGGGACGTCTTCTCGTCCAGTCCGGAGTCAACACGCTGGGGGTGGACGCAGTCGCAGCATTCAACGCGGTTTCCATCGTGGACAGCTATGTGCTGGCACCCGGCGACAGCCTGGCCTCCTCCATGACTACCTTCGCAGCCCAGAACAGAGGCGCCGGAACTTTCAGCCGTATCTCCAGAGGATTAAAAACCATGCTCTGGATTGCGGAGATCTATGTTGCTCTGGTGGCTGTCATCGTATTCAGCCAGTGCCGTCTGCTCCTGGGCTTTTTCCTGAAGCCGGAGGAAACTGCCGCGATCGCTGTGGGCATCTCCTACCTGATCCCCATGTCCTTTGGCTACCTTCTTTCTGGAATTACCAATACCTTCCAGGGATACTTCCGCGGAATCGGGAATCTGAAAATCACCCTCTGGGCTACCCTCTTGCAGATTCCGATCCGTGTGGCCCTGACCTATCTGCTTTTAGATGCCCTGGGCGTTCAGGCTGTAGCAGCCGGAACCATCATTGGATGGATCTGTATGGCTCTGTTTGAGGTATTCTGTTACCGCAGATGGGGAAGATTCGATGAAAAAGGGCTGGTGTGTGAGAGAATATGGAGAGAAGCCGATGAGCACTAGAGAGGTGTCCGGCTGCGAGGGCTTTCTGCGATGCAGGCAGTGACTCCCTCTTTATGAGAAAAACAGAAAACGGACTCCGGAGAGTCCGTTTTCCATGGCAGAATCAGATATGCCCGATACCCAAATATACCATAAAAAGTTCTATCGAATACGGTGAACCTTATCAGCTGATTTGCCATTACATGATGTTTTAGATTCGTCTGCAGTGATATGGTCTGATCGGAAAAGGCTATTCCTCTTTTAACAGTCTGAGCCTGTCTGCGATTTCCTTCACCTTTTCCCTGCTGGTAGCCAGGTTGATTCGGATATATCCCTCATACTCCCTGCCTCCAAACCATTCTCCAAAATCCACTGCAAGTCCGCACCGGTTCAGGACCAGTTCCTTCACCCTTCCCTTCTGCACTGCCCTGGATAGATCCACCCATGCAAGATAGGTTCCCTCCAGAGGTGAGATCACGGCCTCCGGAAGGCTTTGGCTCAGCTCTTCCCTCAGGCAGACATAATTATCTCTGATTAACTGAAGCGCTTTCTCCAGCCACGCCCTTCCGCCCTGATAGGCAGCCTGTACGGCTATGTAGCCGAACGAGCCTCCCTCTGTCAGGTGGAGTCTTCTCGCCGCCTCATCATATTTTTGCCGGAGCGCGGGATCGGAGATAATCAGAAATCCATTCTGACAGCCTGAGAGATTGAAGGTTTTGGCCGCAGAGGTCAGGGTCATCAGAATGCTGCCGTAATTTCCCACAGCTGCCGCCGCTGTCTGCTCCTTCTCCCCTGTAATCAGATCCTGATGAATCTCATCAGCTATTACAAAAACATGGTGTTCCAGACACAGATCCAGAACCGTCTTCAGCTCCGTGCGCGTCCAAACCCGCCCAACCGGATTATGGGGGGAGCAGAGAATAAACAGCCGGACCTTTTCCTCTTTGATTTTCTTCTCAAACAGCTCTGTATCCATCTCGTAGACACCGTCCCTGCAGCGCAGGGGGCAGCGGATCAGCCTTCGCCCTGTTTCTTCTGCCGCATGAAAGAACGGATAATAGACCGGAGGCATCACGAGAACGGAGTCTCCCTCCCCGGTCAGCATCTGAATCAGCCAGTAAATAGCCGGTACCACTCCCGGCACAAAGCGTATCCACTCTTTTTCCACCTGATAGGAGTGGTACTTCCTCTCCCAGCTGATAAACGACTGCCAGTAGTCCTCCGGCACCTTATAGTAGCCGTATACATTAAAATCCACATACGCTCTGAGGGCCTCCTGCACACAGGCCGGAGCCTCAAAATCCATGTCCGCCACCCAGGCCGGCAGAAGCTCTGCTTTGCCGAACTGCTCCTTAAGACTGTCCCATTTCTCGCAGTCTGTGTTTTTTCTGTCCCTATACTTCACATTCTCCTGCATTTGCCCATTCCTTCTTCATGATCTCAGACTCACAGCCATTGTGATACCTGTGACAGGTCTGGCAGTCAGAAATATCCGGGGCAGCATCCCTCCGGATGATCTGATAGCCAAGCTTTTTATAAAATTCCGGCACCTTGGCATTCAGATACAGGCACTGTGCCCCTCTTTTCCGTGCCTCCTCCTCTGCCCGCTGCACCAGAAGCCTTCCCAGGCCCCTTCCCTGAAATTCCTTTTTTACTGCCACTGTTTTCAGGATGAATACATCTTTGTCGTAAACCAAAGACGCTCCTCCCAGTCTCTGTCCCGTCTCTGTGTCCTTCACCTCCAGACAGGTCAGAAGTCCCTCCGGCACCTCGGAGTCAGGTTCCATCTCGAGCCCTTCCTCAATAAACATGGGGATCATTTCTTTGTAATGGTCAGACAGAATTACCTGATAGTCCTGTTTCTCTTCCAGCTTCAGGAACGCCCTGGTGCGTTTGTTTTTCGGATTTTTAAAAATCTCCTCCGCCGTTCCCTCTTCCACAATTTTTCCATTCTCCATAAAAATCACCCGATCTGCCACCTTTTCTGCAAACTTCATCTCATGTGTCACAATGATCATGGTAAAGTGCTGCTCTGCCAGCTTTTCAATGACTTCCAGCACCTCCTGGACCCACTCTGGATCCAGGGCAGAGGTGGGTTCGTCGAAAAGCAGTACATCCGGCTCTACAGCCAGAGAGCGGGCAATGGCCACCCGCTGCTGCTGTCCTCCTGACAGGGTGGCAGGGTACTGCTGGGCCCTGTCTCCCATTCCCACCTTTCCCAGATAATATTCAGCTCTTTTTCTGGCCTCCTGCCGGCTCATTTTCTTCGCGAATACCAGAGGATCCATGACATTGTGGAGAACATTTTTGTTCAGAAACAGGTTGTAGTTCTGGAAAATCATAGCGGACTGCTTTCTGAGGGCATGAATCTCCTTTTTCGTGTGGCTTCCGGCATCCACCGTCACGCCGCCGACGGTAATGCTGCCCTCATCCGGCGTTTCCAGATAGTTCAGACAGCGAAGCAGTGTGGATTTTCCGGTCCCGGACGAACCGATTACCACAGCTACCTCCCCCTTTTTTATTTCCAGACTGATTCCCCTCAAAACCTCCTGACTTCCGAAACTTTTATGAAGATTTTCAATCTTTACCACTTTCCTCCCCCTATCTTACATACCCTGCTGAAAATTTCTTCTCCAACAGCGCCTCCGCCCGTTCCAGCACCAGGATAATCACCCAGTAAAGAAGCATCAGAAGCATATACGCCTCAAAGTAATGAAAGGTCACAGAAGCTCTCAGATTTGCAGCCGCCGTAATCTCAATAACACCGATCGTAAAAGCCATGGAGGTTCCCTTCACAATATCCACCAGGTTATTAAACAGGGATGGAATCGCCACTCTGACCGCCTGTGGAAAAACAATATGGGCCATCGCCTGCAGAGGGGTCATCCCGTGAGCCAGAGCTGCCTCCCTCTGTCCCGCCGGCACAGATAAAAGTGCTCCCCTCACTGCCTCCTTCATATAGGCCGCCGAATTTAATGTCAGCCCCACAATGCACACGGCAAAAGCCGGAATATCCCTCAGCTGAGGGATAAAGGTGGGAATTCCGAAATAGAGGAGAAACAGCTGAGGGATCAGCGGCGTTCCTCTGAAAAATGATACATAGACTGCACACACCTGTCTCAGAACAGGCACCTTAAAGTAGTCTATCCCCGCAATCACCACTGCTAAAAGCAGGGACAGCACAAAAGATACTGCCGCCAGGCTCAGGGTAGTGGGGAGGGCGCCAAACATCGAGCGGAGAACGCTGACTGAAAATTCCCAATCCATATCCAGTCCGCTCCTTCTATAATTCCTCGGCGCCTTCCGGCCGTACGGAAATATCCATGTCAAACCATTTTTCTGACAGCTCCTTCAGAGTCCCGTCCTCATGCATTTCTTTTATAGCCTCTGAAACGATGGAACACAGCTCCTCCCCTCTCTCTGTCTTGGGGAATGGATATACATTTGTCTCCAGCACATTCGTGTCCCCCAGAATTTTCAGGTTATCTACCTCCTTCAGCGTGGTGATGCAGGAGGTCTTTGCCCTGGGCCACAGATCGCATCTTCCAAGAGCCACTTCCTGAACGGACATCCCGTCGTAGTAGACCGGTTCCAGCTTTACGCCGTACTCTTCATCGATCGCCTGTACAATCAGCTCATCGCTGGTATTTGTCTCACAGGAAATCGTCATTCCATCCTTCAGATCGTCCATGGACTGCAGCTCCTCATTATCTGCCCTTGACAGAAGGGAGTATACATTGTAGGCGTAGGGCTCTGACAGGCAGTAGGCTTCCCTGCGCTCATCGGTAGCCGATATCTGCTCCCCAACTGCATCCAGACGCTCATCATTCAGCATCGCCCACATGCCGTCCCACTCCATAATCTGGTATTCTATCTTATAGCCTGTCCTTTTTCCGATCTCCATCCATACATCATAGTCGTAGCCTGACAGATTTCCATTTTCATCTGTCTGAATCCACCCCGGAGTGGTCGCCTCACATCCAACGCGGATTACCTTCTCTTCGCCGGCTGCGCTGCTCTCTGTATCCTTCCCGCTGCCCCCGCATGCTGTCAGCAGCAGTGCCGCTGCAGTATAAATAGCCGCTCTCTTCCATCTTCTGCTCATACCTGTCTCCTCCTCTGCTTTTCCAATAAATCGGTGCCTGCCCTTTTATAAAACGGCAGGCCCTTCCTATGTGCTCCTGTTCACAGCTTTCCTGCGAACGTCTCTCTTATGGTTCTCTTCAAGTATATTCCATCTGCAGGGACAGTTCTAATTGTTTAATATCATGGAGTGGATAACTATATAGATATTTTCTATAGATCTACTTCTTTAAAAATACCCGCCATTTGAACACTTTGGAATAAAATCTGCGAATCAGGCAGGAGGAGAGCACTCTGTATTACCGTTCAGGACGATTTCGTCCCATTTCTCCCTTGTTTCCCATACCGCCTCCCATCTGACCCGGATTGTTTTCGGATCCGTCATTGGTGGTGACGTCACCGCCGTTCTTAACGTAGCTCCCGTCGCAGTCCAGAGCTGTGTTTCCTCTGCCGCTGCAGGTGAGCTGAAGTGTTCCGCCGTTAATGGTCAAATCTCCATTGGAATCAATGCAGTCTCCCACAGAAACGATGGTGAAGTCGCCGCCGTTGATCATAATAAAATTGTCGGATCCTTCAGAAAATGAATCCTGTCTGGGACGTCCGCCGCCAAAGCCAGAGCTGTCCGCGCCTCCGGCAGAATTGATCCCGTCATCCTGAGATGTTATCGCAAAGCTGCCGTCATCCACAGTGACAGAAAGGCCTTCAATGCCCTCATAGCAGTATTCAATGCTGAAGGAGCCCCCCTGAATGGTGACAGCAGCATCCGAGTGGATGGCGTCATCTCCGCTTTTCAGCTCAAATTCACCGTCTGCAATGAGAATCTCATCTCCTGCATGGATGGAATCATCTGCCGTGTCCATGACAAAGACTCCTGACGCAATCGTGACAGTCCCGTCAGCCTTGATTCCCTTCTGGCTGACAGTATCTTCCTCCTGGTTGTCCGGAATCTGGGTCTGGAATCTTCCCTGCCTGCCAGCTCTCATGCCGTCACTGGCCATAGCAGCGCTGGCGCTTCCTTCTCCCGCGGCAATGGAGATGGTTCCGCTTTCAATCATCAGGTAATTGCCTGCGCTGATTCCGTCGCCGTCCGCCTCAATAGTAAAACTGCCGTCTGCAATATATAAAAATCCCAGACTGCTGTCATCCTTATTTTCTGCATGTATGCCGTCTTTGCCGCTGGAAATCATGTAGGTTCCGTTTGCGATGCGTACGCTGTCTTTCCCGGAAATTCCATGGCCTGCGGCAGTGATGTCATAGGTTCCGCCTGTGAACACCAGGTCATCCTTGGAGACAATACCGTGACCTGCTGAAGCGGAAACAGTCAGGGTTCCCTCGCCGTTTAAGGTCAGATCTGATTTGGAAAAGATCACGGCATCGATATTATTGTCATCGACTGCCGCGTACTCACCGCCGTTGCTGAGGGTATTGCCGGTGCCGGAGGCAGTAGTGATAAAGACTTTATCTGCCTCCAGAACATAGATGGCCGCTGACGTGGCGCTTGTGATCTCTGCCTGATCCAACACCAGCTGAATCTTATCCGTGTCCCCGGCATTGACAACGATCCTCCCGTCATCCAGGGTTCCCGAGAGAATATAGGTGCCTTCCTCCGTTATAGTGACTGTGCTGCCGGAGATCTGCACCGCATCAGAGTCACAGGAAGCGCTGTCTCCCGATAAGGCAATGCGGACACTGGCTTCTTCGTCATACCCGATCTCCATGTCCCGGTCCGTAAACAGGTCCGATGTGCTGACCAGTGTGCCAGCCGATGATGCTGACGGTTCTCCGCCGGCTGCGCCCTCCTCTGAGGCTGGGCTTTCAGATGCCCCGGCCCCTGCCTGGCTGCATCCGGAGAAGAGGAGAGCAGTGACAAGCAGCAGTGCCAGTATCTCTCTTTTTTTCACGTTTTACCTCCTTTTACAATTCGCCGATCACTGTCTCCTGTCTGGAAACCGTAATCTCCAGATTTCCATTCCGGCAGCGCAGTTTATCAATCAGTTCCTTCTCTTTCCCCTCACACCTCAGCGTCAGATTATAGGTGAGGCGAAACAGGCTTCCCATATTGGTGGTTTTAACCTGCACAAGCTCACATTCCGACGCGTATTTTTTAAGAACGGGATCAAAAACATCTGTATAGTCCAGATCCTCCGGAATCGTGATGCGAAGGGTTTTATATATGGCTGCCCTTCTTCTGGAACCGAAGTCCAGCCGGCTGCAGGCAACGCTCACCAGGCCGAACATGAAAGCGCAGAGGAATGCGTATCCCAAATACCCCATTCCCACGATCAGCCCGGTGCCCATGGCAAGAAAAATAGCGCCAATCTCCCTTGCAGAGCCCGGTACAGAGCGGAAGCGTACCAGGCTGAAAGCCCCGGCCACCGCAACACCGGTTCCCACATTCCCGTTAACCATCATAATGACCACACACACAACCGCCGGAAGCATCACAAGAGTTGCAACAAAGCTTTTGGTATATCTGGTTCGGTACATGTAGAAGCCGGCAAGAACCAGCCCTATCGCCAGGGCGCTCACAACGCAGAGCAGAAACTCAGACAATGGTATCACACTTGTCAGCTGGGTATCAAACAGCCCGCGAAATAAATTATCCAGCATACCGCACCCTCCTCTGTGAATCGTTTACAGATTTTTTCATCATATGCTGATAAGCTGAACCGTACTTTGAAAAGGATGTGCGGTATAGCCGGAGCCGGCTCAGCGCATGGCTCATCCACAGAGGCTGGCCGCCGGCAGTTTTAATCTCCATCAGCGTCTGGCCCTCCTGCAGAAGAGGAGTACCATAGACTTCGCTTCCCAGGGAATAATCCTGTTCCCGGTACAGGATATTCTCGTCAAAGGTAACGCGAAAATCTCCGCCGTCCAGAGCATAGAATGCCTCCCGCTCATAGGAGAGAAAAACGGCCGGGCGCAGCTGTCCGTAGTACGAGCGGAAATACTCAATTTCCTCTGCAATCTGGGAGCGGACCGGAAGCGGCTTACCGTTCTCAAAACAGTTCATGGCCTCGCCTTCCGGGAGGGTGAGTCTGCGCTTGTACACCACTGACTTGTATTTCTTCTTCAGCTCTACAAAGACCGGATCCTCCAGGTCCGCAGGCCGGTAACTGCGGATGCGCAGCTTTTCTTTGTATGCCGGCTTTTCTAACGAACGCCGGATCAGCCGGTAGGTGCCCGTATCGTAATAGAGGTTCCGGATTGTGGTGCGTCCGTATCCGTCCAGCTTCATGTAGGGTTCCATCGCCTGCAGAACCGCTCTCTTTTCCTGCTCCGTCAGCAGGTATTTGATCTCATAGCGTTTAAAAGTTGCCTGATATGACACTGTATTACCTCCTTGGCTCTTCTTTCATTCATCTAAGACTCAATCAGTTCCAGAATCTGGGAGACAGGAATCGCATATCCTATCCCCTCCACCTCCGTAGAGGAAACCTTAGCCGTATTGATTCCTATTAATTCCCCATTCAGATTGAGCAGGGCTCCTCCGCTGTTGCCCGGGTTGATTGCTGCATCCGTCTGAATATATGTGGATACCCCGGTGTCCGTGCTGACTGTGCGGTTCAGCGCACTGACAATGCCTGTGGTCACAGATTGGCCGTATCCGAGGGCGTTTCCAATGGCAACAACCTGTTCCCCCACAGCCAATTCATCCGAATTGCCGATCTCCACAGCAGAAATTTGTGAAAGGGTATCCGAAGACAGAAGATCGGCAGAAACCTTCAGCAGCGCGATATCCCTTGTTCTGTCAAAGCCGCACAGCTGCGCTTCATAGGTTTCGTCATCTGCAAATGTCACAGAGAGGGTTGCGGCGCCCTCTGCCACATGGTAATTGGTGACTATAGAGATGGCGGAATCGCTGGCACTGATAATTACTCCCGAACCGCAGCTTGTTGTTTCCTGCGGCTGCACCGGCCCCCTTCCATTCGGTCCAAACTGTCCGAAATAGCGCTGCACCTCCTGTACCGAAATATTCGTCACAGATACAACAGAGGGAAGGCCCTTAGCTGCGATTTCAGTTACATCCAGAGACGGGCCCGAGGCTCTGGATGTGTAAGATACGGAGTCCAGCTCTCCTGCATATCCCAGCAGAGTGTTTACACCATAGCATGTCCCCTGGACAATTACGCCGAAGAGCACTGCGCTCCATGCAAGCGCAGCAGCTCTCCTGAAAAATCTGTTTTTCCTGTGCTTCCTTTTTCTGCTGGCCGGATGTACAGGATGATCAGGGTTCGCTGCACGGGTCATGGAATCATAGTCTTGTTCGCTGTACATAAAGCCTGCTCCTTTCAAAACGTAACCCGATTTTCATTATTTTGTGTTTTCTTTTCACGGTTAAAGTATAGCTTTTCTGCCTTAGCCAAAGTTAAAACGGAAACTTAACTGAACTTAAAATTTGTTTTGGGATTTTGGAGAATGATTCTTATTTTTGAATAGCTGATATAATTCTTGAAACAGAACGAGGGTAAGAGGAGGCACCGGGCAGCCCTGCGGCATAAAAAACCCCGGAAAACTGATGCTTTCCGGGGTTTTTGAAATATTCTGAGCGTAATTATCTCTTGGAGAACTGCGGAGCGCGACGAGCTGCTTTGAGACCGTATTTCTTTCTTTCTTTCATTCTTGGATCACGTGTTAAGTATCCTGCCTTCTTGAG
>JAHZAR010000097.1 GCA_019423835.1 Clostridiales bacterium
CATCCCTGAGCTCTGTCTGGAAGGTGGTGTGGCGGCAGTGATCGGACCAGTAGGTATCGAGTACGCGGATCTCTGTCACAGACGGATCGCGCTTCTCCTCATTCTTAAAGTAATTCTGAATGTGAAGGAAATCTTTGAAGGTCATAGCCAGGTTTAAGGACTCATAGAGGGACTTAAGCTCCTCCTTCGGCATATCCGTAAAGCCGGCAAAGATCTTTACATCCTCCGGCTGCTCGAATACGGCCACAAGAGTTTCCGGCTTCGGGTTGTTGTTTTCCCTGGAATCCACCGGGTTAATGCAGAGAGACTTAACAGCCGCCTTCTCCTCCTCTGTCAGTGTTCCGGATACCACATACGTTGTAGCGGAGCGTATGATCGGCTCCTCCTCCTCGCTTAAGAGCTTTACGCACTGTTCCGCGGAATCCGCTCTCTGGTCGAACTGGCCGGGCAGGTACTCCACTGTAAAGACAGTATCTCCCTCGCCTGTCTCAAAGCTCTCCTCATATACATCATCCATCGGCGGCTCGGAAAAGATGGTGGAGAGAGCCTCCCTGTAGGCAGCCTCCGACACATTCTCAATGTCATAGCGGATGAGAACTCTCACGCCCGTCACTGTCTTAATTCCCAGATAACTCTCAATCTCTTCCCGAAGCTCCTTCGCCTTAACGGCAAATTCTGGTCTTTTTTCCACAAAAATACGTCTTACGCTCATAGGATCCTCCTTACAGATCTCGCCTTTTGTAATTGAACTGCTTCTATTGCATCAAAGCGGAAATCCCGCTTCTTTTTTCTGGTTCTGAATCTCTGCACCGGCTCTCTTTCACACCGCCGGAGACTGCGCTGTCCCTGACTGCTCCCTCTGTGGTTTCAGCCCAGGCAGCCCTTTTTCCTTCCGCTTTATCATAAACAAAAAATATAAATTAGTAAAATTAATATATTTAATATATATTATAACTTCAACTAATCAATTAGATTCTTGACTCTCTGCACAGATCTGCTATAATAAAAATGCCTGTTCGGAGGGCAAATCATTCGCAGAAATCAGTACGGATGGGGCACAGCAAGGTGCCCGTTATATATATCCATGCGTAAATGACAAGCCGGATAAGACAGCAGACTGAGATGTCTGTTCCTTATCCGGCTTTTTGTCTGTGCGGATGTGAGGGAAAGGGCACTCCGGCGGCTTTCCCGAAAAGCGGTTTTCACGGCACGGGATAATCTATTTTATCTACAAAAGGAGACTTGGCAGATATGAAACCAACAGAATCTTTCACAGAAGGACGCATTCTGAGCTCCCTGCTGCGCTTTGCAGTTCCGGTGCTCTTTACCCTGTTTCTTCAGGCGCTTTACGGCGGGGTTGACCTTTTGGTGGTCGGGCAGTTTGCCACTACTGCCGATGTATCGGGGGTAGCCACAGGAAGTATGCTGCTTCAGACCGTCACCATGATCATCACAGGACTCTCCATGGGAATTACCGTATTGGTCGGAGAAAAAACGGGAATGAAAAAACCCGGGGAGGCCGGGCAGGCTGTAGGCAGCGGAATCTGTCTGTTTGCCGTCTTTGCCCTGGTTCTCACTGCTGTCATGACCGGCGGGGCCGGGCTTCTCGCTCTTCTGATGCACGCTCCCCGGGAGGCCTATTCACAGACCTTATCCTATATCCGAATCTGCGGAGCCGGCTCTGTCTTTATCGTATCCTACAATGTGCTGGGCGCCGTGTTTCGAGGAATCGGCGACTCCAGAACACCTCTGATGACGGTGGCCATCGCGTGCGTCATCAATATTGCCGGCGATCTGCTGCTGGTGGCCGGATTTCATATGGGAGCAGCGGGGGCTGCCCTGGCCACTGTGGCCGCCCAGGCCGTGAGCGTTGCGGTCTCCCTCTATATAATCCGGAAAAGAGGGCTTCCATTTCCCTTTTCACGCAGTTTTATCCGTTTCAGAAGGCATCTCATCCTGAGAGAGCTGAAACTTGGAACACCTGTGGCTCTTCAGGAGCTTCTGGTAGGCTTCTCCTTCCTGGTAATCCAGACCGTCGTCAATTCCTTCGGGGTGATCGATTCCGCCGCCATCGGAGTAGGCGAAAAGGTATGTGTGTTTATTATGCTTGTCCCTTCTGCCTGTATGCACTCCATGTCAGCCTTCACTGCACAGAATATGGGGGCTGGAAAGCCAGAACGGGCGAAGCGGGCCCTCGGCTGCGGGATTGCCGTTTCCTTTGGAGCAGGGCTCATCATGGCCTGTCTGACCTTTTTCCACGGGGATCTGCTGGCCTCCATCTTCTCCAGAGACAGCGCCGTCATCGCTGCTTCCCACAGCTACCTCATGGCCTACGCTGTCGACTGTATGCTCACTCCGTTCCTGTTCTGCTTTACCGGCTATTATAATGGCTGTGAGAGAACTCTGTTTGTCATGATCCAGGGCCTCATCGGAGCCTTTCTTGTGAGGATTCCCATTGTCCTCCTGACAAGCCGGACAGCGGGAGCCACCCTGTTTCAGATCGGCCTTGCAACGCCCGCCTCCACCGTGGTTCAGATCTGCCTCTGTCTGGCCATGTTTCTCTGGCTTAACCGGCGGGAAAAAGGCCGTCCCGTTCTGCATCCAGACATTTAAACTCCTGCTCAAAGGAGAGGTCAAACTGGACAGCTCTGCTTTTTTTCAGAAGCTCTCCCAGATCCACATACCGGACACGGCTGTTCCCGTAGGTGGTCCAGTAAAAGCGCAGGGATTCCGCACACATGACAGAGGTGTATACGGTGTAATCAAAAGGTGTCACCCCTCTGTCATACTCTGTGACAGTTCCCGGCTCGCTCACTCTGACCATGCCAAGAGGGAAGGCGGCACTGCCAAACAGGCGGAGCATCCTGGCCACTCCCTCCTCTTCATTTTTTCCCCTTTCACAGTATTTTTTCAGAAAGGAAAGCCTCACAAACCGCGACGGAGAAGACCAGTCCCCCGGAAGCCCCTTCATGCCTCCTCCTGAAAAGCACTGTTCAAGGCTGTCGCCGTTGATGTGCAGGGTATCATAATCCAGATCCTGAAGTCCTGCATAGTTCAGGAGATTCGTTCTGTGCCACGGATAGCCCGGACTGTTGGTCATCACTCCCATCGTGTCCCGGTAAATGTGAAGCCCCTCTTTATCCGGCTCCACAATCACAGACTCCCCGGTTCGGTCAGCGAACATCCAGTGAAGAGTGGGAACCATTCCCAGCATCGGTTCACCGGACAGGGTAATATTTTCCTGAAGCTCCCTCACCACCTCCTCCACATTCCTGCACCTTCCAAGCAGATAGGTGATCAGGAACGGAGGCTGCACAGGCCTGGTTCCGGGACGGCATTCTCTCTCAAAATGGGCAAAGCCTCTGTAGTAGAGCTGCCCTCCCATCAGCCCCTCCTCGTTGATCCCCTCATAGAGGGCCGGCGTGGATTTGAGCAGCAGGGAACCGATGCCCACCGCCCCATAAATGGTTTCCATTCTGGTATCCTCCCTGAGTGTGTTCTCAAGGCTCGTCCCATAGGTGTAAAATACCGTATTCGGCGGGAGGAAGGTCACTCTCGTCCCCTCTGCCAGCCGGTTAAAATCCAGATTTCTTCCCCAGAGGTGTTTCCCATCCTCTGTTTCCCAGCTGAGGGCACTGCATCCCCCGTGGAAGGATGACAAAAACGCTTCTGCCGCCCTCCTGTCCTCCGAATGCTCCTTCGCGGCTGCGGACCGAACACTTCTGTCTGCTCGTTCTGTTTTCATCTCTCTTTTTTTAATCATGTAGTTTCCCCCTGCGGCTTTTCTCCGCCTGTCTGGTTTCCTTCCAATAATTTTCTTCTGCTAGCTTCCCCTCTTCTGTCTTATATTATGCCTTCTCCGGAGCAGGATTCCCCCAGATGGCTCACATCATTGAGGCAAAGAAGCCTTCCCTCTCCTGTCGTTCTGTCATATTCCACCGTAGTGATGCTTGCATTTTTCACAATAATCTCGTTTTTCTCCTGGCTCTTTCGGATCAGCCATAATACTGCGAAGACCAGAATACCCCCATGAGCTACCAGGGCAACATCCCCCCTGGCTTCCCCGGTAATCCGCTCCATGGCTTTGGCTAAACGGGCCTGGCTGTCCTCCCGCCGCTCCCCCCCTGTAGGCGAGTGCTCTGCGGGATTTCTGTCCCAGAGCGCAAAATCCTCGGGATAGCGTTTTTCAATTTCCCTCCATGTCATTCCCTCCCAGAGCCCGAAATCCACCTCCCTGAGTCCCTCCTCGACAATGACGGAAAGCCCCTGGCGTTTTGCCACACATTCCGCTGTCTGAAAGGCCCGCTTTAAAGGGCTTGCATATACGGCAGTCACCGGATGTCTCTCCATAGCCTCTGCCAGAAGCTCCGCCTGCAGAAAGCCTGTCTCATTTAACGGGATGTCCGTCTTCCCCTGAATTTTCCCTTCACTGTTCCACATGGTCTGGCCGTGCCGGATCAGATACAGCTTCATCCCCAGACCCCCTTACTCTCCGCTGACGCTCATTGCGTCCAAGGTCAGCTTCATAATATCCTTGATCTCCTCCGCCGTCATCTTCATGCGCGCGGCCAGCTCCTCCACCGTCGCCTCACGGCCCAGCTCCTCAGCCATATGAGCAGAGATGTCCTTTAGCACATTTACTCTCGCAAGCATCTCTTCCTCAATTTTCTGTTCTGTGTCCTGAACATCAAGGGCAGCCTCCAGCGCCTCGCGGATGCGCTCCTCGGCCTGTGCCCGGAAATTTCCTCCCTCATATTCAGAAACCAGAAGCAGAAGAGCCATATTGGCCTCCTGAACCAGATCGCCTGCCGGAAGTCCCCTGTCCCTGTATTCCTCAGAAAGCTCGGCTGCCATGGCCAGGCAGCCCTCGATCAAACGCTTTTTTGCTCTCTCATTTCCCGACAGCAGTTCCTCAGAAAGCTCCTCCATCTCCTCGTCGGTGCAGGGAATGATACAATCCATCTCATCCTGATACATCTGGTAAAAATCCTTTTCCTCAAAGGCTCTGTCCTCTCTCATGGTATTGCTCCTTTTCTCTTCTTTTTCCGCGCCTTTCCTCTCTTCTTTTTCGGCGCGGCCGGCTCCCGCTTCTACGCATGAAGCCTTCTGATAATCTTGAAAATCACCTCTCCCTCAAACACAAGGGGCTTTGTGTGGGCGTAGAATACGATTCCATCTGTGGGCGCAAGCACCTGGCTCACAATCTCTCCTGTTCCGGGATCTATGATTGTAGCCATCACATCGCCGCAGGCCACTTCTGTCCCGGGCTCTTTCTCCCTGATAAAGAATCCCGGTGCGCTGGTAATCACATTGGCCAGATCCTCCTCTGTAATCACGCTGGCAATATAGCCGCTGTGGCTGTTGTACCTGATAATCCCCATTCTGGTCAGAAAGCGGAGTACCGACGAGGCTGACTGGATCGCCGCCTCCTGATCAATATTCTCCGTCGCCGCCGTGTAGACGGAAAAAGCGCTGGTTCCCCCCAGCTGCCAGTTATAGTTGAGGGATGCCGTATCGTAGGCCGATGTCCGCTGGATCATCACGTAGGGAAGGCCGAACAGATTGGCAAGACTGGGACTGTGATAGCCTGTCTCAAGCATTCTCACATGGGGTACAAACTCTCCCACAGAGTACAGACTTGAAAACTGGATTCCGTAACTGTAGCCTCTGACCCTCTCAAACAGAGTGCCGGCCAGCCGCCTGGTGGTTTCTCCTTTCCGATCTCCCGGAAACATTCTGTTTACGTCTGAATTATCTGTGGGCCAGAAATGCCGGTTTACGTTGACGGACGGCTGGTTCAGGGATGGGATCACAAGAATCTCATTGTCCCCTGCAATTCCTCCCCTGGATTCAATCTCCTTCAGCATTCTGACAAGCTGAGAACAGATATAAAGCTGCTGGATCTCCGTTCCACGCATGGGACCCACAATGCAGGCAGCCTTCTGCCCTCCACGTCCAAACCGGTACCCCTTTATCTGATAATCCTCCCGGCAGGCCCTCTTCATGGAAAAAATGACTTCTGTCCTCATGATTGCTGCGCTCCCTCCTCATCAAGTATCCTGGCAATCAGAGAACCTGTCTCCACCACCGGATAAGCTCTCAGTGTAAACACGAGACCGCTGCACGGGGCGTAAAAGTTTTCCTCCACCGTTCCGCTGAGAGGGTTCACAATGCTTCCAAGCACTTCTCCCCTCCTGATCCGGCTGCCGTGCTCCGCCTTCGGTACAAAAATTCCCGCGCTCTCCGCATTCAGCAGCTCCACCTTTCCATCCAGGGATACCACCGGCTCCCTTGGCTCCACCGTTTCTCCATCCCAGATTCCCAGATCCTTCATCAGACAGAAGATACCGTCTGTCAGCTGCATGCAGTAGCTCTCCGTAATTCTCATTCCCACTCCCATCTCTACCACCAGAGTTGGGACTCCGGCCATGTTCAGGCTGTGGGCCAGGGTGGACTCCAGCACAGTGGAGGCCGGATGTACCCAGACAAATTCCGTGTTCAGCCTTTTTGCATACTGGACCAGGTTCTCCGATGTGCTGGCATTTAAGCGTACCTGAGGGATCTCCCTGATGTAGATATTGCTGGCATGAATGTCGATGCACATGTCAGCCCCCTTTATGTCTTCCAATATGTCAAACGCAATCTGTTCCGCCACAGAGCCGTCCTTTTTCCCGGGAAAGAGGCGGTTTAGATCCATATCAAAAAGGGGAATGGCCCTTGTGATGGTGTCGACCCCCAGCGGATTCAGTGCAGGATAGATCTCCACGATTCCCTTCAGATGGCTGATCCCCTCCCGAATCCTCCGGTTCAGCTCGTAGCAGACATACTGTCCTTCCAGCTCATCACCGTGGGTTCCCGTCACAATACAGATCCTCTTTTCCTTTCCTGTAGACTCCGGCGGCTCTATAACATTTTTCCTGATTATCAGCTTTTCCTCCACTGGAAGCCCCAGTGAAATCACTGTCTTTATCATTCCTCTTCACCCCTGCCCGGAAACCGGACTGTCCTGGCCCGGCTCCGGAATTTCCTCTCTTCTTTTCACAGCTTCACATTTCCTGTGAACGTTACCATTTTATCATCTCGCTTATCAGCTCGATGTGGACATTCGCCTTATAGGGCTCCCTGTGCACGCACGGAGCCCTGCAAGGCTCATTTTATCACATTCACCACAAAATGGAAATATACGGATTTACAAACCAGGACATGGTATGTTAAAATGAGCTGTATCATTTATAAGGAGAACTAATAATGGATATAAACTACGAATTATACAAAGTATTCTACCATGTGGCCTCTACTCTGAGCTTCTCTGAGGCATCCAAACAGCTTTTCATTTCTCAGTCAGCCGTCAGCCAGTCCATCAAGGTTCTGGAAAAAAAGCTGAACCAGACGCTGTTTATCAGAAGCACCAAGCGGGTTCAGCTCACGCCCGAGGGGGAGATCCTGCTGAAGCACATCGAACCGGCCATGAACCTGATTAAAAAGGGAGAAAACCAGCTTCTGGAGGCCAATACCCTGAACGGAGGCCAGCTCAGAATCGGAGCCAGCGATACTATCTGCCGATATTTCCTTGTCCCGTTTCTGAGCCACTTTCACAGCCTCTACCCCAATATCCATATCAAGGTGACAAACCGCACCTCCATCGAGTGTGCAAAGCTCCTGGAAAACGGGCAGGTGGATTTTATCATCACCAACTATCCCAACTCAGCCCTTTCCAATACTCAGAACATCAAGATGCTGCGCCCCTTTCATGACGTATTTGCAGCCAATGAAGAATTTTTTCCTCTGAAAGGTCGGAAACTGAGCCTGGAGGAGCTGCAGACCTATCCGATCCTCATGCTGGACAAAAAGAGCACCACCAGTGAATTTCTCCACAGCATGTTCCAGAAGCATCAGCTTGACCTGGTACCGGAAATTGAGCTGAGCAGCAATGATCTGCTGATCGATCTGGCAAAAATCGGCCTGGGCATTGCCTTTGTGCCGGATTTCTGCATTCCTTCCTCCGACAGCAGCCTGTTTATCCTGGAACTTGAGGAAGCCCTTCCGGAGCGCCAGCTCGTCGTGGTACACAATGAAAGCATTCCTATCTCCCAGGCAGCCAGACAGTTTATGGAGCTGTTAGGCGGCCGGGAGCAGGAGCGGGAAGAGGCTTAAGGCGCCTCTTCCTCCTGCCGCTTCCAGAATGCCTCCACCGCCTGCCGCACGCTTCTCCTGTTCACAATAAAGTACTCATCCCACTCTCTCGGGAACAGCTCCTGATAATCCTTTTCCAGAAAACGGTCATCCAACAGAGCAATGATCCCCCTGTCTTCCATGGTTCGGATCACCCGGCCGGCCGCCTGCAGAACCTTGTTCATGCCGGGATAACGGTAAGCGTAGTCAAAGCCGTTTTCCTCCTCCTCCTCAAAATACTGTCTGAGGATTTCCTGCTCCACATTCACCTGCGGAAGCCCTGTCCCCACGATCAGGGCGCCGATCAGCCTGTCGTTTGTCAGATCAATTCCCTCCGAAAAAACTCCTCCTATTACGCAGAGAGCCACGAGACTTGTACTCCTCTCTCTGGAAAATTCCCCCAGAAATTCTTCCCTGTCTGTCTCTGTCATGTGGTTCGTCTGCACCAGAAGCTCAAGGCCTGTCCTTCTCTCCCTCAGAATCTCCTCCACCTGCTCCATATACTGGTAGGAAGGGAAAAAGACCATGTAATTTCCCTGTTTTCCCCCTGCGACAGCCTCGATATAGTCTGCGATTTTTCCAAACTCGCGCCTGTTTCTTCTGGTATATCGGCTGCTCACATCGCCGGCCGCCAGAATCACTCTGTTTTTCTTTGGAAAAGGCGAATTCACATAGACCGCATAGTCCTCCGGGCTGTTGCTGAGAAGTTCTCTGTAATAGCGGATGGGAAGCATAGTGGCTGAAAAGAATATGGCCGAATTTCCCTGCTCCAGGCATTCTCCCAGATTCCTGATGGGATTGACACAGAACAGGCGCACAGAAAAATCCCCGTTTTCCAGGAGCCTTGAATAAATCCGGTAGTGCTCGTCCACCCGCTCATAGATATTCAAAAAGCTCCTGACTGAAAAATACAGGTCAAGCACCAGCTCCCGGTCCTGAAACTCCCTGTATTCATCCAGAAATTTTTCCATCTCCGAAAAGAGGGAGACCAGAGCCAGAACCAGCGGACCGGCATCTGAGAGCAGCTCATACCCGCCGCACTCTCTCTTCATTTCCAGAAGCAGACGGTTTACCCGGTCCAAAAGTCTGGAGAGCTTCGGCGAGCGTCCCTTTGCCAGCTTTTTCACCGTCAGAAAGTCCTCCTTCACCACCGCAGCGCTGTACATTTGCCGGGCTCTCCCCACCAGATTATGTGCCTCGTCAATCAGGAAGAGATATTCCGCCTTCATCCCCTCGGCAAAATACCTTTTCAAACGCCCGTCAGGGTCAACTCGGTTATTGT
>JAHZAR010000098.1 GCA_019423835.1 Clostridiales bacterium
TTTGGAGAACAGTGCTGCGTCGAGTCTGGCGTGAGAGCGTATGGCACTCTCCTCGTCCTGAAGAAAATAGGAGGGAAAAGTGGCGTTCGAGATAAGGTAGCTGCCTGTAGAATGAAATACCACATTGTGCAGGTGAGAGCATCCCTCTCTTACCAGCCGGTACCGGACAGAAAAGGGAACGAGTGACACATCCTCTGACACTACAAACACGTGCAGGATACCGCAGGAGGCGCTGGCCTGCTCTAACAGGTACTGATGTCCCAGGGTGAATGGATTGGCATTCAGGACAACAGCGCCGGTGGGCAGCTGCGAAGTTTCCGGCACAGCCGCAGGCTTCACAGGGGCCTCTGCTGTCTCCCGGGCCAGATTCTCAAGATACCGTTCAAAGCCGCCGCGGCGGTTTTCCATAAACACGGTTTCTTCTCCGGCCCGTGCAATTTCATGGAAGCCAAGGCTCTCAAAGAAAGCGGCCTTGCTGCATTTTGTGTATAAAAAGAGATGGATGTTCCCTTTTCTGCACTGGTAATCCACAAGGTGGGTGACAAGCTGATTTAACAGTCCTTCTCCCTGGAGGGCGGAGGCGACTGCCAGACAGCGCAGTGTCCTGCCGAAACAGGCCCCTGCGGCTGCCAGGTGATAGTCCTCATCATAAAGCCCTGCGATGTAGTCAAGATTTTTATCTCTTCGGATTCCTTCCTTCCGGAGCAGCAAGTCAAGCTGGGCCAGAGCGCGGCTGTCTGTCTGGCGGATTTCACTGATCTGGTATTCTGCCATAGTCTCTCCTTTCTTTGAAAGCTGTTTCTTCCTATTATATCGGAATTCCCTGAAAAGATCGAATACGAAAATTCCTATGTCTCTCATAAGGAAAGAATGCAGTGTACCGTGCAGCATATGCGCATAAAAGGATGACTGCAGGGAAGAATAATCCGGAAAGGCTGAGTCGGCATTCAGTCTGAAGAGAACGGAAATGGAGGAAAAGAAATGGACTACTTGAATGAGTTGGAAACCATCTGCCTGCCTGACAGAAGAGGGGGCAGAGAGAGGATGCGGGCGCAGGATTCACCTGTTTCAGATTCGGGGGAGAGGAGCAGTCTGGATGAAAAACTGAAGACAGAGGAGGAACGGATACAGGAAACGGGGCAGGTGCTTTTGAGCGACAACAGCAAAAAGAACAGAATTCATCTGCTCTCAGTGATCGGAGAGATCGAGGGACATGAGAATCTGTCCAGCAATACGAAGACTACGAAGTACGAGCATATTCTGCCCAAGCTGGCGGAAATCGAGGATGACGATCAGGTGGACGGAATGCTGATCCTGATTAACACAGTGGGAGGAGATGTGAGCTGCGGTCTGGCTCTGGCAGAGATGATCGCATCCCTCAGCCGGCCCACCGTGTCTCTGGTGATTGGAGACAGCCATTCGATCGGAGTACCCCTGGCGGTTGCCTCCGACTACTCCTTTATTGTGCCCACGGGGACCATGATGATCCATCCGGTTCGGATGACGGGAATGGTCATTGGAGCGGTCCAGACCTATGACTATTTTGAGATGATCCAGGACCGGATCCTGAGTTTCGTGTCAGAGCACGCAAAGATTGCCTATGACCAGCTGAAAGGACTGATGCTGAACACGAAGATGCTGACCAAGGATCTGGGAACTGTTCTCGTGGGAGAGGAAGCGGTGAAGGAAGGACTGATCGATGAGGTTGGAGGAATCCATGAGGCATTGACGAAATTGAATGAATTAATTGAAAAAAAGAAAAAATTTTAATGCGTTGCATTTTCACCTAAATTTATGTATACTTATCTAAGTGTGTGAGGATTCACAGAGAAAAGCCGCAGCAAATCTGGCTCGGCTTCCCTCCGCCGCAGTCTGCGGCAGAGGGAAATGATAAGTAATAGAATCTGGAGGCTTAGATAAGTGGCAGGTACAAGCAGGAAACGACAGGAAACATCAGAAAGTCCAAGATCGAGAGCGAAAAACAGCAGAGGGCAGGCGGGAACGGCCGGCCGTGGAAACTCTGCAAAAACAGATAGAAAGACGGGAAAGGGAACTGGAGGCCGGGGAGCCAGAGGCTCTGCTTCCAAAGCAGAATCGGGGGCCAGGGGAACAAGCCGCCGGAAAGCAGCGCAGCCGGAACCGGAGGAAAACAGCTTTATTGTGACGGAAGTGGCGATTATCGCTGTGTTTGCGGTATCGGTGCTCCTGTTTTTGAGCAATTTCCATCTTTGCGGCGTGGTGGGCGATTTCTGCCGCGAGGCCATGCTGGGAATATTTGGAAAGCTGGGGTATGTGTTCCCCATTCTTCTGTGTGTGGGAAGCTGTTTTTACGCTTCCAACAGGGGGAACAGGAGGGCCGTGATCAAGCTGGCAGCCTCCGGGCTGACCCTGATTGCTCTCTGCGGTCTGGCACAGCTGATCTTTGGCGGAGGATACGGGGAAGAGCTGCGCCTGCTCGACTATTTTAAACAGGATGCAGTTTCGGGAAAGGGCGGCGGCCTTGTAGGGGGCGCCCTTGTTCTGCTGCTCGGCTCCACGGTGGGAACCATCGGCGCGTACCTCATCCTGCTGGTTTTGTTTGCCATCGGAGTAGTGTGCGTTACGGAGAAATCCCTGGTGGGAGCTGTAAAAAAGGGAAGCGGCCGTGCCTACAGGTATGCGAGAGATGATATGGACCGCCGTCTGGAGCTCTATGAGGAGAGACGGGAGGAGCGAAGGGAAGAGCGCAGACGCATGAGAGAGGAGAAGGCCCGGGGGATTGACCTGGATGCCGTTACCCTCACAGGCTACCCGGATCACACGGACTACGGCGGTGAGCAGGAGGAGTACAGGGGACAGACAGAGAGATACAGCCCTGAATCTGAAGATGAATATGACTCAGAATACGGTTCCGGCTATGACGGGGAACGGGAGGATTACATACTGGAGCCGGAGAACCGGGAACCTCTGGATGCCGCCGATATTTTCCGGGGCAGCATTACCATGCCGGGGCAGCCAGCCGGCCGGCCGGCTGCAACCGGAGGAGTGGAGGCTTTTTCAGAAAAAGACAGGAAGGCCGACGCCTGCATACAGGAAAAAGAGAAAGAGCATGGCTTCAGCCCGGCTAAAAACAGTGAAAGACAGGAGTCAGGGGAAGACAGAAGGGATATTCCGGCAACTGAGCCAGAAGAGACAACACGTCCTGAACATGAGAAATCCGGAGAGAGGAAAGATGCCTGCTCCAGGCCTCTGATGAGCCGGAAAAAAGATTCACCCCACGCAAAGGAACTGCTGAGGGAGATGGAGACAAATGAGGCGGAGCATTTCCAGGATGATGAAGTCGCCCCGTATCCGGGTGTCCGTTATCAGGATACCCCGGCCAGAGAGGAAGCACTCTTAAAGAGTATCTATGCAGACAGAGACACGAGAACCTTTGCTGAGATGAGTATCGTGGATGATACCACGTATTCCGGTGAGGAGGATGTCTGCTGCGAAGCTGCAGACGGAGAGACGGAAAGCAATAGAGAGGAGGAGACAGACTTTGACAGCGGGGATATGGCTGGAAGAGCTGCCCTCTCTGCCGTCCGGGATCATCTGAACCGGGAGAGCGGCGGGGAAAAGCCTGCCGGGGAAAAGATTGCCGGGTCCGCTTCACAGCCGCGCAGTACCTTCTTCATTCCGGAGGAAGCAGAGCCGGTAGTTACGGCATCCGGCAAGGTGATAGAGACAGACACAGAGGAGATTCGAAGAACCATCGAGAAGAAGCGGGCAGAATACAGCCGCATTCCGGATGAAGAGCTGAGCGTGCGGGAGCAGATGGATCGCAGAAAAAGCAGGGAAGCTGCGGCGCCGCCAAAACGGGAAGCAGAGAAAAAACCTTATGTATTTCCTCCTCTTGACCTTTTAAAGAAGGGAAAGCCTCTGGCGGGACGATCCGAGCAGGTGTATAAGGATACCGCTATCAAGCTGCAGCAGACCCTGAGAAATTTCGGCGTCGGCGTTACAGTTACCAACATCAGCTGCGGACCGGCTGTCACCAGATATGAGCTGCACCCGGAACAGGGGGTTAAGGTCAGCAAGATTGTGTCCCTGTCCGACGACATCAAGCTCAACCTGGCTGCCGCTGATATCCGAATCGAGGCTCCTATTCCGGGCAAGGCAGCAGTGGGAATTGAGGTTCCGAACAAGGAAACGGAAACGGTGCTTTTAAGAGATCTTCTGGAATCAGAGGAATTCAAACGGGCATCCTCCAAGCTGTCCTTCGCGGTAGGAAAGGACATTGCAGGGCAGACGGTTGTGACGGATATTGCAAAAATGCCGCATCTTCTGATCGCAGGCGCCACAGGCTCCGGTAAGTCTGTCTGCATCAATACGCTGATTATGAGCGTGATCTATAAGGCGGATCCGGAGGATGTAAAGCTGATCATGATCGATCCGAAGGTGGTGGAGCTGAGCGTATACAATGGAATCCCGCACCTCCTCATTCCGGTAGTCACAGACCCGAAGAAAGCCTCCGGCGCCCTCAACTGGGCTGTAGCCGAGATGACAGAGCGCTATCAGAAATTTGCAAAATACAATGTCCGTGACCTGAAGGGCTACAACGAAAAAATTAAATCCATTGACGATATAGAGGACGAAAACAAGCCGAAAAAACTGCCCCAGATTATTATTATCGTGGACGAGCTTGCCGATCTGATGATGGTGGCTCCAGGCGAGGTAGAGGATTCCATCTGCCGTCTGGCCCAGCTTGCGAGGGCGGCAGGAATTCACCTGGTAATCGCTACCCAGAGACCGTCTGTCAATGTCATCACAGGACTGATCAAAGCCAACATCCCGTCGAGAATTGCCTTTTCTGTGTCCTCAGGCGTGGACTCCAGGACGATCATCGATATGAACGGAGCTGAGAAGCTTCTCGGAAAAGGCGATATGCTTTTCTACCCTCAGGGAATCCAGAAGCCTCAGCGTGTCCAGGGCGCCTTCGTATCTGACCAGGAGGTTTCCAGAGTTGTGGAGTTCCTGGCCGAGCAGGGGATGACTACCGAGTACGACCCTGAGGTGGAAAAGAAGATGACTGCTCCGGCAGCCGGGGCAGGGCCTGACGGAGCAAATGACAGAGATGCCTATTTCGAGCAGGCAGCCCGGTTTATTATCGAGAAGGACAAGGCTTCCATCGGAATGCTTCAGAGGATGTTAAAAATCGGATTTAACCGGGCGGCCCGCATCATGGACCAGCTGGCTGAGGCCGGAGTGGTAGGAGAGGATGAGGGCACAAAGCCGAGAAAGGTTCTGATGAGCATGGAGCAGTTCGAGGAGCTATTGGAGCAGGGCTTCTAGGTTTATAGAATATTATTCACACGTGCGCCTTACGAGGCATTCCCGCGTATGATAAAAAGGGAGGAAAAGAGATGTTTTGCGACTGGTTAAAGGAACTGAAATATGAGCTGGTTCAGGGGGAACTGGACGTGCCGGCAGAGGACGTGGTCTATGATTCCAGGAAGGCCGGAAAGGACACGGTTTTTGTCTGCATGAAGGGGACAAACGTGGATTCTCACGACTTTATTCCCGATGTCCTGAAGGCAGGGACAAAAATCCTGGTGGTCGAGAGGGAGGTTTCTGAAATTCCGGAGGATGTAACGGTTATTCGGGTGGAGAACGGACGGAATGCTCTGGCTCTCCTCTCTGCCGCCCGCTTTAACTATCCGGCAGGGAAGATGGTCACCATCGGCGTGACGGGGACAAAAGGAAAAACCACGACTACCTACATGATTAAGTCCATTCTGGAGGCCTGCGGAAAAAAGGTGGGTCTGATCGGCACAAACGGGGCAGTGATCGGCGACAAACACTACGCCACAAAAAATACTACCCCCGAGTCCTATCTGCTGGAGCAGTATTTTGATGAGATGGTGAAGGCCGGCTGTGAGTACATGGTAATGGAGGTTTCCTCACAGAGCTATCTGATGCACCGGGTGGACGGACTGACCTTCGACTATGGCCTGTTTTTAAATATCTCCAATGATCATATCGGTCCGGGAGAGCACGCGGATTTTGAAGAGTATCTTCACTATAAGAAGCAGCTTTTAAAGAACTGCAAGACGGCCATTGTCAATGAGGATGACGAGCATTTTGAGGAGATCATAAGGGGCGCTCAGGCCAAAATCCATACCTTCTCCCTTGAGCGGCCGGCGGACTTTGAGGCCTCCGGCATCGGCGATGTGGCAGGGAGCGCCTTTGTGGGCCTTGTGTTCCAGGTGATGGGAAATTATGAGATGGAGGTCAAGGTAAACGTGCCGGGACGCTTTAACGCAGCCAATGCCCTGGCAGCCGTCGCCCTGTGCAGTTTCTTAGAGCTGCCGAAGCCGAAGGTAGCTCATGGGCTTGAGCATTTAAAGATTGACGGAAGGATGGAGATCGTCTACAAGTCCTCCAAGATGACGGTGATTGTGGATTACGCCCACAACGCAGTCAGCATGGAGAGCCTGCTTAAAACCCTCCGGGATTATAAGCCGAAACGCCTGGTCTGTGTCTTCGGATGCGGCGGAAACAGGGCAAAGGAGAGGCGGTATTCCATGGGGGAGATCGGCGGAAAGCTGGCAGATTTCTGCATTATCACAGAGGACAATTCCAGATATGAGGATGTGAATGACATTCTGACGGATATTAAGGTAGGACTTTCCATGACAAGCGGAACGTATATCGAGATTCCGGACCGGAGAAGGGCCATTGAATTTGCCATCTCCCATGCCCATGACGGGGATATGATTGCCATTATTGGAAAGGGACATGAGGACTATCAGGAGATCCGGGGTGTCCGCTATCCCTTCTCAGACAGGCAGGTAGTGCTGGAGACCGTTGAGAAGCTGGGACTGTAGGCCTCCATAAAATAGTTCAGAATCTTGCCGCAAAGTTAGCAGGAATTATCACATAGGACGGTAGAAGCGATGCAGAATATATTTGTCAGAGATGCGGTGAAGGCCAGCCATGGACGGCTGCTTTCCGGAGATGCAGATACGGAACTTGCTTACATAAGCATTGACTCCCGCACAGCCGGGGAGAAGGCTCTGTTCGTTCCGCTGATCGGAGAGAAGCAGGATGGCCACCGCTTTATTATGGCGGCTCTTGAGCAGGGGGCGGCTGCTGTATTTACCTCAGAACACAGCGAGGAATCCGAGGAGGTGAAGGCCGCAGCCGAAAAGTGGCCCGGGGCAGCCTTTATCCGGGTAGATGACACCAGGATGGCTCTTCAGGCGCTGGGAGCCTATATAAGGAGCCGTCTGACGATCCCGGTAGTGGGAATCACAGGAAGCGTCGGAAAGACAACGACCAGGGAGATGGTGGCAGCGGCCCTCTCTGCAGGCTTTCACGTGTTTAAGACGCCCGCCAATCACAACAGCCAGGTGGGAGTGCCTCTCACCCTCTCCCAGATCTCAGACACAGATGAGATCGGAGTTTTGGAGCTTGGCATGAGCGAGCCGGGAGAGATGACGGTGATTGCCCGGATTGCCGCGGTGGATATGGCTGTGATTACAAACGTGGGGGTGACCCATATTGAAAACCTCGGCACCCGGGATAACATCCTCAGAGAAAAGCTGAAGATTCAGGACGGCATGAGGGCAGACGGCCCTGTTTTCCTGAATGGGGATAATGACCTGCTGGGTATAAGCAGGGCCAGGGAGGGCCACAGAACTGTATATTTCGGAACGGGAGCGAATGCCGATTACCGGGCGGTGGATATCAGGCTGGAACGGGGCTGCCCGTCCTTTACTATGGTTCACGGTGAGCGGCGCCTTCCAGTCACCCTCTCTGTTATGGGAGAACACAATGTTCTGAACGCCCTGGCAGCTCTGGCCGTGGCGGACTATAATGGCGTTCCCCTGGAGGCTGCGGCAGAAAAGCTCAGGGAGTTTACCGGCTTTAAAAACCGCCAGCAGATCAGGGAAAAGCACGGGATCACGGTCATCGACGATACCTACAACGCAAGCCCTGACTCCATGAAGGCGGCCCTCCGGGTGCTGTCCTCCTTCGGGCAGGCCAGACGCCGGGTAGCTGTGCTGGCAGACATGAAGGAGCTCGGCTCCGACGAGAGAAGGTTCCATCGGGAGGTGGGAGAGTTTCTGGCCGGGGAGAGGGTGGACCTTCTCATCACGTTCGGAGAGCTGGCCGGGGAGATCGGGGAGGGAGCCAGGGAGAGAAACCCCTCTCTCAGAACGGAAACTTTTACCGACCGGGAGAAGATGACAGAATTTTTAAAGAGAGAGCTTTCTGCCGGGGACTGCGTTCTCTTTAAAGGTTCCAACAGCATGAAGCTGGGAGAGACGGCTCTTCTCTTCTACGGGGAGAATGACGGCGGCAGACAGCAGACGGAAGGCTGATGAGGCATATGAAGCACACCTTCGCAAACATTATCATCGATATTTCCCATGAAAAGGTAGACCGCACCTTTCAGTACCTTATTCCGGAGCAGCTTAAGCCTCTCGTCAGGGCCGGCGTCCAGGTGGAAATCCCTTTCGGAAAGGGAAATTCTATTCGCCGGGGGTTTGTGGTGGAAGTGACGGACACACCGGAATTTGATATTTCGCGGATGAAGGAGATAGCTGGGGTTTCGGCTGACCGATTGTCAGTCCAATCCCAGCTAATTGAGCTTGCCTGGGAGATGAAGCGCCTCTACGGCGCCACGATGAACCAGACCCTAAAGACCGTGCTTCCGGTGAAGCAGAAAATTAAGGCCAGAGAGAAGCGGACTATCCGCTGTCTGCTTCGGAGGGAAGAGCTTCTGGGAGCTCTCGCTGAGGCCAGAAGAAAGAGCTACCGCGCCCGCATCCGCCTCTACGAGGCCTTTCTGGAGGAGCCGGAGATTCCGGCGCAGGTGCTGGAAAACCAGCTAAATATAACCGTGTCCTCATTGAGGCCTCTGATTGAGAAGGGGGTGGTGGAGGTGGAGAGGGAGGAGATCCGCAGAAATCCCGTAAAGGGAGAGGAGCCTTCCTCAAACGGCCTGCCTTTGAACGAAGAGCAGAGAAGAGCGGTGGAGGAATTCTGGAGTTCCTACAGGGAGAGGCACGGGGACTGCCGGACGCAGTCAGAGGAACAGGAGAAAACATGGCTGCTCTATGGAATCACAGGAAGCGGCAAGACGGAAGTATATATGGAGATGCTGTCGAGAGTTCTAGCCATGGGGCGGCAGGCGATTGTGCTTATACCGGAGATTGCCCTGACCTACCAGACGGTTATGCGGTTTTACCGGCGGTTCGGCAGCAGGATCTCGATTATCAATTCCCGACTGTCCAAGGGAGAACGGTATGATT
>JAHZAR010000099.1 GCA_019423835.1 Clostridiales bacterium
AAGGCGTGGGTCTGCAACACCCTGATCACCAGTTCAAATCTGGTTGTCGCCTCTTTAAGGAATCATCGAAAGATGGTTCCTTTTTTTAGTGATCTCCTATTAAGAGCAGAAGGGCCTGCTGATAAAAAGCCTCCATGAAACTCCCTGTATTGACAGAATCACAGAATCGCGGCCCGTGAAAACAGGCAAAAAAATAAGCCAACATCCCTTCTCATGGGCAATTGTACCCAGGAGACGGATTGCTGGCTTTTTATTTCCTTACCTGACAAAGCTTTATCTTTCTGAGTGAAAATTCAGAACAGCGTTCTGCCCGGACAGGTCCTCCTCTTTTTGCTGTAAATCTGCGGTATTTTTTATTCCGGAATCGATTTTCCAAGCTCCCAGGCCTTCTGGATTTCCGGTTTTCCGTTAATATCGCCCGCATCTCCATTGCCGCCTGCCAGTACATGACCGAGATTAGTCCAGCGCAGATGCTTCATCAGGTGATCGAAGTAGGACAGAACGTCCTCAAAATCATGTCCTTCCGCGGCCATCAGCAGTGCACAGGCCCTGTCATGGCCGCGCAGCAGGTTTCCGTCTCCCTCTTCCAGGGCAAACAGGCGGTCAACAGCTGTTCTGAGCTGGCCGCTCATATTCCAATAATAGAGAGGTGTGGCCAAAACGATCACATCACAGTTTTTTACAGCAGGATAGATGCGGTTCATGTCGTCTGCCTGGACACAGGGACATTCCCGGCTGCTGTGTCCTCCAAAACACCCTTTGCACCCGTGGATCTCCATGCTGTCCAGAAAAAATTCTGTTACCGCATGTCCTGCGCTTTCCGCACCTTCAGTAAATGCCCTGACAAGGGCAGATGTGTTTCCGTTCCTTCTCGGACTTCCGTTTAAAATGACAATATTTTTACTCATCCTGACACCTCGCTTGTGATGATGGTTTATTTTTTCATTAAATCTGCACCGCTGTGCCATGCCTGGCCCACCTTTTCGCCGATCGCGTAATAGCCGTTCTGCATCTGATCAAAGGCGAAAGCGTGAATTTTGCTGACGTCAATGTTTCCAGCCTCATCTAACACTTTCTCATCTGCAATTACATTGACGATTTTTCCGAGAACCCGCAGGCCATATGGCTGGGACTGCATTTCAATGACCTGGCATTCCAGCGTGATGGGGTATTCGGTAATGACCGGCGCATCCACTCTCTCGCTTCTGGCCGCATGAAGCCCGCTGCGCTCGAATTTGTCTGCCATCTTGTTGGCTGTGGCGATTCCAAAAAAATCAGATTCCCTGAGCGTATCGGTTCCCGGCACAGCCAGAGTAAACGCCTTCCTTGTTTCAATATTGGCGACGGTTTTGTGCTCGGCTTCCAGATTCAGTGCAACCATATCTTCTGCACAGATGCCGCCCCAGGCCATCATCATCACATCGACGGTATCATCTTCATTGTAAGTGCCGATCATGTAGGTTGGCATAGGAAATAAATAGGGTTTTGCATGAAAGTTCTTTGTCATAATTCCCGCTCCTTTTTGTCTGTAAAATTGACTTTATTTGTTCCTGATATTATAATCATAACGAGAATGAGATAAAAAACAAGTACGCACATTTAAGTGAGATACTTACAGTAAATATATATACTTACCTGAAGGAGAGTGTAAAATGAGAGAAAGGTGCATTGCAGACGAATGCCTCAGTACCACGGGGTTCAGCTATACTCTGTCATTGATCAACGGAAAATATAAGATGACGATTCTCTATACGCTTATGGAGTTTGGGGTGGTACGTTTCAATGAGATAAAAAAATATATCGGCGGAATTTCCTATAAGACACTCAGCGCCACTCTGAAAGAACTGGAAAGAGATCAGCTCGTCCACCGGGAGGAATACCCTCAAATTCCCCCTAAAGTGGAATACAGCCTGACAGAAAGAGGGAAGTCACTGATACCGATTCTGGACGGAATGTGTGAATGGGGGGACAAAAACCGACTCTAATCTTTCCGCAAGGACAGCTGGGGGCAGACTCTCCTTTTTATGAGATAAAAAGGAGTTCTGCGTTGTAATTCCAACATACAAAGTTCACCGGATAGGATATAATCAGCTTGCAGCATCAATGGAAGCAGGAGGGAAAAGGAAACGATGATTCGTAGAATTATAAGTATTGACGAGGAGAAATGCAACGGCTGCGGACTGTGCGCCAGAGCCTGTCATGAGGGGGCTATTGGAATGATAGACGGAAAGGCCAGGCTTCTGAGGGATGATTACTGTGACGGACTGGGCGACTGTCTGCCGGCGTGCCCGACCGGGGCGATCACCTTTACCGAGAGGGAGGCAGCGGCCTACGACGAGGAGGCTGTGAAGGAAAACAGAAGGAGAATACAGGCAGGAGAGAAGATAAAGGAAGATGATATACGGCCGGAGGCAGGAAGGAACTCTTCTCAGCTTCGGCAGTGGCCGGTACAGATTAAGCTGGCTCCTGTGAATGCGCCATATTTTGACAGTGCGGATCTTCTCATTGCTGCGGACTGCACGGCATATGCCTATGGAAATTTTCACGGACAGTTTATGAAGGATAAGATAACGCTGATCGGCTGTCCCAAGCTGGATGCCTGCGACTACACAGAAAAGCTGAGCGCGGTCCTTTCACAGAACCGCATCAGAAGTCTGACTGTGGTGAGGATGGAGGTTCCGTGCTGCGGAGGAATAGAAAGGGCGGCAGCCCAGGCATTAAAAGAAAGTGGAAAAGCTGTGCCATTTCGGGTTGTGACGATTTCCATGGATGGAAAAATCCTGGAGTAACCTCTGCTAGAAAAATTCAGGAGGGAGAGCTGGCTGAAAAAAACGGGGAGATATACGACTCTGGCTGGCAGGAACAGGTGAAAAAAGAATCCGGCTGAAAGGTGCAGGAAATTGTCAGGCTGAGGCTGCTGAAGAGACGCATCCGCCCTGGAGAACAGGCAGGGAAAAGGACTGCTGCAAGAGGATTGTCATGCAAAATACTGGGACAGAACAAAGGAAATCTGCCTTACATTTTGCATTTCAATTCTTTCTGCAGCAGTTTTTTTACTTATCAGGCTTTCCTATCTTTGCAGAAGACTCCGGCTCCAGAGGTAATCCAGCAGCTTTTGCTGTCTCACGTCTGGCTCCTGCCTGCGCTGGGAGAGATAGATATTGCGCACAGCAGCCGGATCGTCCAGCTGATAGAATACGACTCCCTCAGCTGGCGGCGCGTATTCGCAGATAGCTGAGCGAAGAAAAGAGACTCCCTGTCCCTCGCAGATCAAGTAGTAGACCGTCATCATCTGTGTCAGGTACATGGAAACCTTTGGAGCAAAGCCGGCATGACGGCACAGTTCGATACTTCTCTGATAGAGGTCATTTCCCTGGGAAAGCAGTAGAAAGGGCTGCTCCCTGAAGGCGCTGAGGGGAACCGGAGGCTTCTCAATTCCCTGTGATTTTCTGTTTTGAAATTCGCTGAAGCTGTAGCAATAATCCTGAAGCTCCCGGTTGATGGGAAAGGCGGAAGGGACAGCCAGCACGATCTCCTCCACAGCCCAGGCTGTTGACTGAATCTTCGGGCCTTTCAGTGCCTCTGCCTCCAGAATAAAATCGATCTTTTGCTCCAGCAGCTTTCCGAGCAGTGTCTGGCTGTCCCCCTCCGTGAAGGTCAGGGTAATCTGCGGATTCATGGCACGAAATTCCTGCAGAAGATTTGGCAGGACATAGGTGCAGAAGAACATGGAGCTTCCAATATTTAATCCCTCGTCCGTCCTCATGCTCAGCTCCTGGAAATGACGGCGCATTTCATCCTCGATGGCCATCACTTTTCTGGCCTGTTCCACATAGTATTCCCCTGCCGGTGTCAGGGAGATGGGGGTAGTGCTGCGGTCAAAAAGAGGTATTTTTATCTCCTGCTCTACCTTTTTCACTACTGAGCTGAGCCATGGCTGAGATACATAGAGCTTCTGAGCTGCCCTGGAAAAGCTCTTTTCCTCGCTGATGGCACAGATGTATTCCTTATAATCAAGCATATCAAATCCTCCTTGCAGACGGCTGTCTGCAGCCATATGCATGTCTATAACAAATCAGAGATAAGCCGTTTAAGTTTTACGTATTTTACTTTCCCGCCGCCTCTTTATACAATAAGGACAAGAAAAACACAGATGGTTCAGACAGAAGGGGGCGGGAGAATGAAACAGTATCATCATATCGGATACATGTAGCACTGTCAACCGGCAAAACGGCTGCAGGCAGAGAACAGAACCAATCAGCTCCCAAACGGGAGAACCAGATCGGGCCGAAGAAAACGGAGCGGGATAAAAGGAGGAACGAATATGGAACTGAGGACAGCAGAGAGAATGGATAAGCTGGTCCCATCTGGGATCAGGAAGGTAAATGAAAAGGCCCTGGCCATGGAACGCAACGGAGAGAGGGTGCTTCACTTTGAATTGGGACGTCCTGACTTTGATACGCCGGAATATATCAAAAGGGCGTGTATAGAGGCTCTGGAGGACGGCGATGTATTTTATACATCCAATTTTGGAACGATGGAGCTTCGCCGGGCTATCGCGGAAAAGCTGGTAAAGGAGAACAATGTAAATTACTGTGCGGATGAAATCCTGGTTACAGTGGGATTGTCGGAGGCGGTCTTCGACACACTCTGCTCAATTTTAAATGAAGGTGATGAGATTCTGGTTCCCGATCCGGTGTGGATGAATTATCTGAATGTACCGAAGCTCCTGGGGGCGGTTCCCGTTACATATTCTCTGACGGAGGAACATAATTATCAGATCGACCTGGATGAGCTTCGCAGCAAGGTGACAAAAAAGACAAAGGCTCTGGTGATTGTGACACCGAATAATCCCACAGGAGGAGTTTTAAACAGAAAGACGCTGGAGGGACTTGCAGAGCTTGCAGTGGAAAAAGATCTTCTGGTGATTGCCGATGAGATCTACGAGAGACTGATCTATGACGGGGAGAAACATATAAGCATTGCCTCCCTGCCTGGGATGAAGGAGCGCACCTCCAAGATGAATGGATTTTACAAGGCATACTCCATGACAGGGTGGAGGATCGGTTACGTAGCGGCCCCTAAGGAGTACATTGCAGTTCTCAATAAAATTCATCAGCACAATACGACCTGTGCGCCGTCCTTTGTGCAGAAGGCGGCCATAGCAGCCTTCAGGGAGGAGACAGATGAGGTTGAGAGTATGGTCCGGGAATATGAGGAGCGCCGCAACTGTGCAGTGAAGGCTATCAATTCTATTCCGGGTCTGAGCTGTCTGACGCCAAAGGGAGCCTTCTATATTTTTATTAACATAAAGGCGCTGGGACATTCCAGCGCATGGATGGCAGAATACCTTTTGAATGAGGCAAAGGTTGCCCTGGTTCCGGGTGATGTGTTCGGCCCTGGCGGAGAGGGATATCTAAGACTTTCCTTTGCCGCCAGTATGGATGCAGTGAGGGAGGGCTGCCTCAGAATCGCAGAGGCTGTGAAAAAGCTCCAGGAGGGAGAAGCATAGAACAGGCTGAGGTACGAGGAGATAATGAGATAATCAGGAGTCTGAGTACGGAAGACAGGGAATAAAAAGGAGGAAATCATATGCGTCTTGCTACAGTTAAAATAAATGGAGGAGAAAAAGCAGGTATTGTCACAGCAGAAGGAATTGTCCCGATCTCTTCAGTAAATGCGGCGAAAGGGACTGCCTGGAAGGAAGAGATGTATGAGCTGATCTGTGCGGGCCAGATTCCCGGCATGACTGCCTGGTATAATGAGGGAGGAAAAGAGGAGCTCGGAAAGATGCGGGGGATGATTCCAAAAGAGGAGGCAGTTTATGCACCTCTTTACCGCAATCCGAGAAGAATCTTTGGAATCGGGCTCAATTATGCGGAGCATGCAGGGGATATCGGCTCAGCGGCACCCACGGGATTTCCGGGCAGCTTCTTTAAGCAGGCTGACACACTGATTGGGCCGGGAGATGAGATAAAGCTTCCGGCCCTCAGGGAGGCGCAGAAAACCACGGCGGAGGCCGAGCTCGGCATTATAATGGGATGCGACTGCCGCGATGTGGCAGAGGAGAACTGGGAGCAGGCGATTGTGGGATACACAACTGTTCTCGACATGACCGAGGAGTCGATCCTCAAGGGAAATGACTATGTGCAGGGAAACCCGCGCTATCTTACGATTGTTAAAAATTTTCCGACCTTTTTCTCCTTCGGGCCTGAGCTGGTTACCCCGGATGAGGTGCCTGATGTTCTGAAGCTGGAGGTTCAGAGTGTTCACAACGGAGAACTGTATGCAAAAAATACGGTCAGCAATATGACTCACCGGCCTGCCCGCCTTGTTTCCCTGCACAGCAGCATTCAGGGATGGCTTGCCGGCGACGTGCTTTCCACAGGAACGCCGAGGGCCTTCCACATTCAGGATGGTGACACGGCAGAATGCCGGATTTTCGGACCAGACGGCTTTGAAATGAAACCACTTGTAAATCCTGTAGTAGATTTAAAGCTGCATCCGGAGAAGCGGTAAAATCACAGAGCGGGGAAAGAAGAGCAGAACAGAAAGATGATTCTGGTAAGAAAAATAGTTTTAGAACAGGAGGACGAAAAATGGATTTGGGATTAAAAAATAAGGTAGTTTTATGTATGGCTTCCGCCGCAGGGCTGGGAAAAGGAATTGCCATGGAAATGGCCAGAGAGGGAGCGAAGGTCATGATCAGCACCTCAGAGGCGTTTCAGGATCAGCTGTCTGCCGCTCAGGATGAGATTGAGAGGGAAACAGGAAACCGTCCGGAGGCATTTCTCTGCGATGTGAATTCTGCAGAGGACATTCAGAAGCTGGTGGATCACACGGTGGAAACGCTGGGAGATATCTGGGCGCTGGTTAATATGTGCCCTGGACCCAAGCCGGGGCCATTTGATTCCTTTAAGGACGAGGACTGGGAAGGGGCATTTCAGCTCTGCCTTCTGTCCTATGTGCGCACGATTCGCGCCTGCCTGCCGTCCATGCGCCGCCTGGGAGGAGGAAGGATTGTGAATTCCACCTCTTCCTCTGTGAAAGACTGTCTCGACAACCTGATCCTGTCCAATACAATGCGGATGGGAGTGGTGGGGATGAGTAAGACTCTTGCCTCTGAGCTGGGAAGAGATCAGATTCTGATCAATGTGATTGGGCCCGGCCGTATTGGAACGGCTCGCATTGCCAGTTTGAATGCCATGCGGGCAAAGAAGGCTGGAATTACAGTGGAAGAATATGAGAAACGTGATCTGGAAGCCTTCCCGTTGGGACGCTACGGAAATACAGATGAGTATGGACGGCTGGCTGCGTTCCTCTGCTCCGAGGCCAACAGCTATATTTCCGGACAGACGATTCTGTTAGACGGAGGCATGACCAGGGCTTACTGATGGAGGACTCCCTTTGCAGAAAGCGGCCGCTTCAGCCTTCTGCACAAAAACGCTCAGGCGTTTTTGTGCAGAAGCAAAAGACACCGGTGCAGCTCGCTGACCTCCAGCTGTCCCGGCGCAGAGGCCACTCCGGCAGAGCCGAAGGTCAGGGCAGAGCCAAAGGTCTCTCCGCAAATCCGGCTGACTGCGCCAAGGCCGCCCATGGACATGGTGACAGCGGGGCAGTCAGAGGTCCGGGAAAACTGTTCAGTGGCCGCAAGGAGTGTGAGAACATCGGCTCTGCTCTGGGGCATCACAGCAATTTTGACAATGTCTGCGCCGATCTCACGCATCCTCCCCAGTCGGCTTACCAGGGTATCCAGATCCGGCGTTTTCTCAAAATCGTGGCTGGACACAATGGTTTTAATGCCATGGCCCTGGATTTTTTTGATAAGGGCCTCTGCCATGCCGTTTCCGGTGAACAGCTCCACATCGATCAGATCAGCCAGACCTGAGGCTGAAACGGCCAGGTTCAGCGCTTCGTAGGACTGAGGACTGATGGAGAGATTGCCTCCCTCTGGAAAGGTGCGGAAGGTGAAGAGAAGGACGGTCTCACCCAAGATGCTGCGGAGATTTCCGAGAATCTCTGTGGCTTTTTTAATATCCGGTTTTCCCTCAGAGTCCAGAATACCGTTCAGCCAGTCAGCCCTCCACTCCACCACATCTGCGGGAACGGCAGAAAGTGCCAGGGCTGAGTCTTCAATCTCCTTCGGGGTTGTCCCGACAATGGGGACACAGATTTTTGGGATCCCCTCTCCAAGAATCAGATTTCTTATTTTCAGTGGTTTCATCTGTTTGCTCCTTCTTTCATTGATACAGAGTTTTGTATGTCATCTCCCCCGTTTATTTGCGCGGAAACAGTTTCCAGCAGCCGCCTGGCTGCACCGTCCCAGGAGAGGAGGGACAGACATTCTTTCAGCTGCCCTGACGCAGACAGCGGCGGGCAGGGAAGGGCGGCTGCCTGCTCAATAGCTCTGGCCAGGGCTGACTCAAAGGCAGGAAGCGCCGCCGTTACAGGCTCGTCCTCATTCTCCATAGGCGGAGGGGCTACGAAGCAGGTTCCGTGTCCGGGCAGGTTTTCATCCATCCATGGCCGGATTCCGGGCAGATCGGTACAGACCGTTTTCATGCCGCAGGCAAGAGATTCCGCCAGAACCAGGGGAAGGCCCTCATAGAAGGAGGGGAGCACAAAAATATCGGAACGGTTCATCAGCTCTGCAAGCTCCTTCTGGGACAGTCTTCCGGTAAACCGGACCGGGCAGGGACATCCCAGCTCTGGGGATGCCAGGGACAGGATTTTCTGGTACTCCTCTTCATTTCCATGACCTCCGGCCAGAGTGAGGGAAGTCCTCTCGCAAAGAGAGCCGGGCAGCAGCCGGAGTGCCCGAAGAAGACTCATCACGCCTTTTTTTTCAGAAATCTTTCCGGCAAATAAAGGGCTTACGGGATGACACGGGGCCCCATCCA
>JAHZAR010000100.1 GCA_019423835.1 Clostridiales bacterium
TTAACCCGAGACGGCAGGATCTCATCGACTGCATGAAGGAGAATCAGGTGAAGCTGCCGTTCTGCACCATCGAGGAGCTGCGGGACAGGGCTTACGCCATTACCGGGAAGCCGGAGCCCGTTCAGTTTGACGACCGTGTAGTGGGAATTATCGAGAGCCGAGACGGCACAATTATGGATGTGGTGAGAAAGATTAAAGAATTTGAATTTTAAAATCAGCAGCAGCGTCCCGGGCGGGAGCCTGGGGGCGGAGGACTGAAAGAGGGCATTCCCCGGAAATGGAGGAGATTTTCTCCGGATTTTCCGTGGGAATGCTTTTCTGCTTTCCGACTTTTCCAGTCCGTCTGAAAAAACTTCTGCAATTTTTCCGGAAACATTTCCGGCAAAACTTCCTGGAATGCCCCGGTGCCGGGGCGTTCAGACTGCAGGAACAGTGCCGGGCTCCGGTCCCTGGATTCCCTGCTTCCGTTTTCCGCAGGAGAGCAGTATCCCGATGAAGTCACGCATATATTTCGTCAGATACAGCTCTTTTTTGTGGCAGATATAGCAATGCCGCTCCGTTGCGGCATTCAGAACGGGATAGATGCGGGCCTGGCATCCAGACTCCCTTATGTCGTCAAGATAGCTTCTGGGACAGAGCATCACGGCGCCGCAGGCCAGGCACACCTTCTTTTCCACCTCAATGCTGCTGGTTTCCAGGAGGATCTTCGGATGGATGCCGCTTGCGATAAACAGACTGTCCTGAATGGTCCGCACGTTGTGGCCCGGCTTATTGGAGATAAAACGTTCGTGTCTGGCTTCGGTAATGGAGATGGGAGTTCCGCCCGGAATCCGTTTTGCCAGGGCAGTTGTCCCAGCGGCCAGAAGCACCAGTTCCTCGTTCTCAAGCAGATGATAGGAAAGCTCCTCATGGCGTGCCACAGTCGTCATACAGGCCAGATCCACACTTCCGCTCAGAACCAGATCCTCCATACGGCTGGAACCCTGTTCCAGAATTTCGATGTCCACATGGGGATATTTTTCAAAAAAAGGAGGGAGGGCCAGGGGAAGGAGCTGCATCCCCCTCTGCACTGGAATGCCCAGCCGGATTTTCCCGTGCTCCTCCGTTTTGATCTCCTCGATCTCACGTTCCAGATTCTGCTGGATGGCGAGGATCTGCTTGGCGGCGGCCACATATTTTTCTCCGGCCGGAGTGAGGGTGATAGGGTCCGTGGAACGGTTAAAAAGTGCAGCCCCCAGATTGGTTTCGGCCAGCTTTACTACCTGGCTCAGGGATGGCTGGGAGATAAACAGCTTCCTGGCCGCTGCGGTGATGCTGCCTTCCTGCAATATGGTCATAATATACTGTGCGTGCTTCAGATTCACGAAAGCCTCCTTTGAATGTCTGTCTGGTGATTGTCCGGTACCGCCATATGCATGGCGCTGTAAATCTTTATACAGCAGAGCTGCCGGTTCTCTTTTCTCTGCTGCGTCAGCATTGTATTTATCATACTATTTTGCGGGAAAAATTACAATGGGATGCAGGCTGAAGACAGCAGAGACTCCTGATTTATTGTTGACTAGATTTTTCATATGGATTATAATACCATTATCTATGGACAAAGGAAGGTACAGCCATGTTAAAAAGTTTGACGGGCTTCGGGCGCTGCGAGATCACCACGGAAGAGTACAGAATTTCCGTAGAAATGAAGGCGGTAAACCACCGTTATCTGGATCTGGGCATTAAGATGCCGAAGAAGTTCAACTATTTTGAGGCCTCTATCCGAAGCCTGCTCAAGCAGTACATTCAGAGGGGCAAGGTAGATCTGTTCATCACCTATGAGGACTATACAGAGGGGAAGATGGCCCTCAAGTACAACCATTCCCTGGCATCCGAATACATGGGGTACTTTGCTGAGATGGCAGAGCAGTTTCATATTGAAAATGATATAACGGTTTCCGATCTGGCCAGATATCCCGATGTGCTGGTGATGGAACAGGTCCCTGAGGATGAGGAGCATATGTGGTCGATCCTGAAGGGAGCGGTCGAGGAAGCGGCATCGCGGTTTGTGGAGACGCGGGTGGCAGAAGGGGAGAACCTGAAGGCAGATCTGCTGGGAAAACTTGACTATATGTCCGGTCTCGTGGCGGAGATTGAGGAGAGATCTCCGAAGATCGTGGCTGAGTACCGCGCAAAGCTGGAGGAAAAGGTGAAGGAGCTTCTTCAGGGCTCAGCCATCGACGAGTCGAGAATTGCCACAGAGGTGACGATCTTCGCGGACAAAATCTGCACGGATGAGGAGACGGTGCGCTTAAAGAGTCACATTGAGGCGACGAGGACGGAGCTTCTTGCCGGAGGCAGTGTGGGCCGGAAGCTGGACTTCATTGCCCAGGAGATGAACCGGGAAGCGAATACCATACTCTCCAAGGCTAACGATCTGGAGGTTTCAGACAGGGCCATTGCCCTTAAGACAGAGATCGAAAAGGTAAGGGAGCAGATTCAGAACATTGAATAGAGAAGCCAAAAAGGCTTAAATCAAAAAGAAAAGACAGGAGAGTTGCTATGGACAATCAGGGATCATTAGTTGTAGTGTCCGGCTTTTCAGGAGCGGGCAAGGGAACCGTGATGAAGGCGCTCATTTCCAAATACGATAATTATGCGCTGTCAGTTTCCGCCACTACCAGAGCTCCCAGGGAGGGAGAGGCGGACGGTAGAGAGTATTTCTTTAAGACGCGCGAGGCCTTTGAGGGCATGATTGAGCGGGATGAGCTGATAGAATATGCCAGATACGTGGACAATTATTACGGGACCCCGAAGGAGTATGTGTGTTCCAATATTCAGGCGGGGAAGGATGTGCTGCTGGAGATTGAAAGCCAGGGGGCTCTCCAGGTGAAAGAAAAGTTTCCGGAAACGATACTGGTGTTTCTGACGCCTCCCAGCGCAGAGGAGCTGAAACGCCGCCTGATCGGGCGAGGCACAGAGGATATGGACACGATCTGGGCCCGCCTGAAGAGAGCCGGCGAGGAGGCTGAAGATATTCCAAAGTATGACTACATCATTGTGAATGACACCGTGGACCGCTGCGTGGAGGAGCTTCACGCTCTCATCCAGAGCCAGAGGGCGCGGGTGGGAAACCACCGGGAATTTATCAGCAGAATCCAGAGGGATGTAAAAAACCTTACGCCGGATGCAGGCTGAGGAGAGTGAGAAAACTCCAGCCCCGTCCAGGCTGCTTCTGAAAAGAATCGGCCCTGGCTCAGCCGGACGGCTGGAGGGAGCCCGTTGAGAGAGGCAGCAAAAGATCAATATAAACAGCATGAAACAGTAAAAGGAGTATGATAATTATGATGTTAAAACCATCCTATACCGACCTGATGGAGGTTGTAAACAGCGGAGTGGAGGAGGGAGCTGATCCGATTATCCAGAGCCGCTATTCTATCGTGATTGCCACAGCAAAGCGTGCCAGGCAGCTTATCGCCAAGGAGGATCCGTCCATTGCATCTGCCAGCAGAAAGCCTCTGTCCGTTGCCATCGATGAGCTTTACAGCTCCAAGGTAAAGATTGTCAGCGAGGACGACAGCTCTGAGGACGATATTCAATTCTAAGGAAAAGAGGGCCGTCTCATGGCTTCAGGTCGTGAGATGGCGTTTTTACTATGGGAACGAGCGTTGCCCGAACCTATCAAACAGAATCAGGAGATGAACTATGAAAATACTTTGTGTTTCCCTTGGCTGCGACAAAAACCTGGTGGACACGGAAATGATGCTGGGCCTGTTAAACAGGGACGGCTATACTTTCACAGATGACGAAACGGAGGCGGATGTTATCCTCATCAACACCTGCTGCTTTATCAATGACGCCAAGGAGGAGAGCGTAAACACGATCCTCGAGATGGCGGAGCTTAAGAAGGAGGGCAGGTGCAGAGCGCTTCTTGTCACAGGCTGCATGGCTCAGAGGTATAAGGAGGAGATCATGCAGGAGATACCGGAGGTGGATGCAATTTTGGGAACCTCCACCTACGATGAAATTTCCTCTGTGTTAAAGAGGATTCTCTCAGGTGAGGAGCATATTTCCTGCTTCCATGAGCTTTCAGCCCTCCCTGATGTGAAGGCGAAGCGGATCGTCACTACAGGCGGCCACTATGCTTTCCTGAAGATTGCAGAGGGCTGTGACAAATACTGCACCTACTGTATCATCCCGTCCCTGCGGGGACCCTACAGGAGCGTTCCCATGGAACGGCTCATCGAACAGGCGAGAGAGCTGGCGGAGCAGGGGGTGAGAGAGCTGATTCTGGTGGCCCAGGAGACTACGCTCTACGGCGTGGATCTCTATGGAAAGAAGATGCTTCCGGAGCTTTTAAGACAGCTGGCTGCCATAGAGGGGCTTTACTGGATCCGGATCCAGTACTGCTACCCGGAGGAGATTACAGAGGAGCTGATTGAGACCATCCGCACGGAGGAAAAGGTCTGTCACTATCTGGACATTCCCATTCAGCATGCCAGTGACCGGATCTTAAAGAAAATGAACCGCAAAACCACCATGGAGGAGCTGAAACGAAACATTGCCCGCCTGAGAGAGGCTATTCCCGATATTGCCCTGAGAACTACTCTGATTGCAGGGTTCCCGGGAGAGACGAAGGAGGATCATGAGCTCCTCATGGACTTTGTGGACGAGATGGAATTTGAACGGCTGGGTGTGTTTGCCTACTCGGCTGAGGAGGATACGCCGGCGGCCTCCTTCCCGGATCAGGTACCCCAGGAGACGAAGGAGGAACGGCGGGACGCCCTCATGGAGCTGCAGCAGGAGATTGCCTTTGAGAAGTCAGAGCGCATGGTAGGGCGCATTCTGGATGTGATGATAGAGGGAAAGGTGGCTGACGAAAATGCTTATGTGGGAAGAACCTACATGGATGCCCCCAATGTGGACGGCCTGATCTTTGTGAATGCCGACGAGCCCCTGATGTCCGGAGACTTCTGCAAGGTCAGAGTCACAGGAGCCCTTGATTATGATTTGATAGGAGAGTTGTGCGATGAATCTGCCGAATAAATTAACTGTACTGCGTGTGATTATGATTCCGTTTTTTGTATTCTTTCTCTTATGGGAGGGAGGAGCAAACCAGACCTTCCGTCTCATCTCCCTGGTGATTTTCATTGTGGCGAGTCTGACGGATCTGCTGGATGGAAAAATTGCGAGAAAATACAACCTGGTTACGAATTTTGGGAAATTTATGGATCCGCTGGCAGACAAGCTGTTAGTCTGCTCCGCCCTCATCTGCCTGATTGAGCTTGGACAGCTTCCGGCCTGGATGGTCATCATTATCATCAGCCGTGAGTTCATCATCAGCGGATTCCGTCTGGTGGCATCTGACAATGGGGTGGTGATTGCAGCCAGCTACTGGGGCAAATTTAAGACTACCTTCCAGATGATAGCCGTTGTGCTTCTGATTCTGGACATTGCTTCCCTCGCCCTGCTGACGACCCTCTGCGTGTGGATAGCCCTGGCGCTCACCATTATTTCGCTGGTTGACTACATTGTGAAGAACCACAGGGTTCTGACAGAAGGGAGCATGTAAAAATGGTTGTAGAGCTGGTATCTGTGGGAACGGAACTGCTGCTGGGCAATATTGTGAATACCAATGCCAGGTATCTGGCTGAGAAATGTGCGATGCTGGGACTGAACGTCTACTATCAGACAACAGTAGGCGACAATGAGGAGCGCCTCTCGGAGGTGATCCGGACTGCCCTGAACCGTTCCGATATTGTGGTGTTAAACGGCGGCCTGGGACCTACTGAGGATGATCTGACGAAGGAGACCTGTGCAAAGGTGATGGGACTTCCCCTTGTGAAGGATGTGCACACGGAGGAGAGGCTGAAGGAGCATTACAGGGGAAGAAAAAAGGAGGATCTGCCTGACAGCAACTGGAAACAGGCCCTGATCCCGGAGGGCGCTGCAGTGTTTGACAATGAGAACGGCACGGCTCCGGGGCTGGCAGTGGAAAAGGATGGAAAGACGGCAATTCTCCTGCCAGGCCCTCCGGGAGAGCTGTATCCGATGGTGGAAAACCAGGTCTGCCCCTATCTTCAGAATAAGAACTCAGAGGTGATCCTCTCCCAGATGATTAAAATCTGCGGCTACGGAGAGAGCAAGGTGGAGGAGATGATTCTCGACCTGATCGATAGCCAGACGAATCCTACCCTTGCGACATACGCCAAGCTCAAGGAGGTTCATCTGCGAGTGACAGCCAGGGCTGCCTCTGAGGAGGAGGCAAAAAAGCTCCTGAAGCCGGTGGTAAAGGAAATCAAAAAAAGATTCGGTGATGCAGTCTACACGACATATGAGAATGAGACACTCCAGGATGCAGTAGTAAAGCTGTTAAAGAAGCATGAACTCACAGTGACCACCGCTGAGTCCTGCACAGGCGGTCTCCTGGCAGGAACTCTGGTGAGTGTGCCGGGAGTCTCTGATGTGTTCAAGGAAGGATTTGTCACCTATTCCAACAAGGCCAAGCGAAGGCTTCTCGACGTCAGCAAGAGCACGCTTAAAAAGTATGGGGCGGTCAGTCCCCAGACGGCTAAGGAGATGGCCAAGGGAGGCGTATTCGCCACAGATGCGGATGTGTGCATAGCGATCACAGGACTTGCAGGACCTGACGGGGCAACGCCGGAAAAGCCGGTGGGTCTGGTCTATATTGCCTGCTATATGAATGACAAGGTGCAGGTGGAGGAATTCCGCTTTAAGGGGAACCGTCAGAAAGTCAGGGAGCAGTCAGTGGTGCAGGCTCTGGATCTTCTGAGACGATCGATTCTCGCGTTCTCCTGAGTCGGACGGAACTCATACCCGCCTGTTCCGCAGGCTGCAAAGAAGCTGTTTTCAAAGGTGCGGAGTAAGGCTTTTCTGAGTGATCCTTGAATGAGAGCGCCAAAAGCCTATGGGAGGAAACAAGACGATGCAGTTTTATGAGCACTTATACACAGGAGAGCGGGCAGCGGGAAAGCGTTTCACAATCCTTCAGAACCTGCGCCGGAAAAAATTTCAGCCTGGTGTATATGTTATAACACCTGCGTCCGGAGGACATAATCTACTTGATATTTATCACTGCTCTGAAATTTACCGGCCCTGGTATGAAAAAAAGGATCTCCTGATTGTGGGCATTGCTCTCGGCTATGACGATGCCTGTCTGCTGGCCGGCCAGATAGTAAACGAGGTCTACCAGGCCACAGGAGGCTTTGACGTGAAGCAGTATCTTCTGAAAAATGTGCGTTAGGTGGGAAACATGCTCCATATAGTATTTCTAATCCTGAAAATAATTTTATTTCTCATACTGGCTGTGCTGGGGCTTCTGCTTGCCGCCGCTCTTGCAGTTTTTCTGGCGCCTGTCCGCTACCGGGCCGAAGCGTCACTGCAGGAAGAAATTCATGCCAGGGGACGGATCTCCTGGCTGTTTCACCTGATCAGCGTTTCCGTTACGTACCAGAATCCTCCCCGGTCAGGCGGGGAACGGCTGGAGACAGAGATCAGACTTTTTGGCTTTCGCCTTTTCAGGAAAAAGGAAGAAAAAGGAAGGGGCGAAGAGCATGAGGCAGAGAGGAAGAGAACGGAGAGTCGAGAGAGCAGGAGGATGGATGACAGAGAGCCCGTGACAGCCCTGGAGGACAGACGGGAAGACGCGGGTGAACCGGGGGAACGGGAGGAAAGCCAGCCGCAGGAGCCGGTATTCTTTGAGGCGCCCAGCGAGATTCCGATAAAGAGGTCCTCCCGGGAGCCCGGCAGTATCCCTCCTAAACCGCCGGAGGAACAGGCGGAAGGAAGTTCAGAGAAAGGCAGCCGCAGCGGACACGGAGGCCGCCTGCGCTCCGGAGCCGGCAGGATCGTGTCTGGGCTCAGACAGAAGAAGGACCGGCTGATGAAGGCTTTCCGCAGCTTCAGACACAGGCTGTCAGAACTGGTCCGAAAGAAAGAGCAGCTGACAGCCCTGATTCAGAATGAGGAGAACAGAAGGACAGCAGGCCTGGTACTAACCAGCGCCAAGCGGCTGCTGCGCCGCCTGCTGCCAAGGCTCAGCGGAAAGCTGAGCTTCGGAGTGGAAGATCCGTATCTGATGGGGAAGGTTCTGACGGCTCTGGCGGTTTTCTACCCTCTGTACGGAAAAACCCTTGTGTTGACGCCTGTGTTCGATGAAAACAGGCTGGAGGGAGAAATCTCTCTGAAGGGAGGCTTCTGTCTCGGCTCCTTTGCAGCTTTTGGGTTCAGGATATTACTTGACAAAAATTTCAGGCGTCTGCTCAGACAGTTCCTGAGAGAAGGAGGAATATAAGAGAATGGCAGATAATCAGTTTTCGTCCACCGTGGAGGCCCTGTTTAAGGGAATGGACAGTTTTGTAACCACAAAGACCGTAGTAGGCGAGGCCGTAAAGATCGATGATGCCATTATTCTGCCGTTGGTGGATGTATCCTGCGGGATGGCGGCAGGTGCCTTTCATCAGTCGGCCAAGAATAACGGAGCAGGGGGAATGAGCGCCAAGATCAGCCCCAGCGCCGTTCTCGTGATTCAGAACGGAGTGACCAAGCTCGTCAATGTCAAACATCAGGATGCAGTTACAAAAATCATTGATCTGGTCCCTGATTTTGTAAACCGCTTTGCGGGAGGGCCGTCTCAGGAGGCGGTAAAGAGGGCAGAGGAGATGGCGTCCTCTTTCGAAAAGGGGGATGAGAATAAAGAGGAAACGCCGTAGAGGCTGAAAATAGC
>JAHZAR010000101.1:0-3522 GCA_019423835.1 Clostridiales bacterium
GGGAGGCATAGACGGGCTGTGCAGAAACGGCAACAGTCAAAAAAAAGCACAAAATTGTGCGGATAAGCTTCTGTTTCATGTAGATTCAATCCTTTGCGTGGTTCAATTCCCTGTGCAGGGAGCCGCCGGGCCGGCCTGATTCCCGCTCCGGCTGCTGAGCAAAATCATTTCGTGTAACATAATTGTAAAAAATGTAATGCTTCTTTAACAGTATATCGGATTATTCCCTGTTAGTAAAGGCCGGAGTGAAAGGTTTTCTCTTCTTTGTAAAGAGAAGGAAGGCCAGACAGACAGCAAAGAGAAACAGTACCATCAGGCCAAAGGTGATTCCTATTCTGGCGGCAGTGTCCATAAAAAACGGCTCCGGCACAATGTTAATCAGAAGATCCGTGGCCGGGTCGAGAATCCACAGGTCATTGTCAAAGAAAATTTTGTGGAAAATGACAAAGTATTTTGTAAAGTCTGTGGATATGACAGCTGCCAGGACGGCTGTCAGCACGAAAAAGATTCCCGTTCCTGCACAGAGGGCCCGCGGCAGGACGTAGCTCAGGCGTGCCTTTGAGGCAATCAGGAGGATGATGCAGAGGATGGCAGCGGCAAGGCAGGCCGCCCGCAGATAGAGAGCGCCGATAAAGAGCTCCCGCACATCTTCCATATGGGCAATCTCCCTCTCGTTGAAAAACTCCCTTTCCTGTCCGTCTACCACTGTGTCAATGTGCAGATCGTCTCTGTTCCCTCTCAGATATGCCATCATCTCATCTGTGACGTAGAGGAGATCATCCATCTGCATGTGAACGGTTTCCGGAACCTGATAGGTTTCGTATTCTGTTTCAAAGTAGCCTGGCGTCCAGTAGACTACCGCCTCCACCGATGTGATGAGAAAAATAATCATCAGGCAGAAGGCGCAGACAATGCCGGCCAGCCAGGCAAGAGGGCCTGTATATTTCATAGTAGGAATCTCCTGTCTGCTGACTTGTGTCAGCTTAATGCTGCGATACTGGGTGAAAAGTGATAAAGCCACAGCCCCGGCGGGTCTGCCCTGTAAACGGAAGGCTGAGCTGCTTCAAGTATACCACTAAAGCCGCTGGATGCAAGCATGGCAAAGGAAAATTCATAAAAGTATCAGAATTTACGGAAAAGAACAGTGAAATGGAAGCTGGAAACGGCATTAAAAATCCCCATCTGCCGCAAAGCTGCGGCAGATGGGGATGCAGCAGGGCGGTGCAGTCTGGCTGTTTACGAGGCTGCGCCCTTAAAATGTATCAATGCAGGTGAAGGGGGTCGCTATTCTCCTTTATGCTGTACTTCTACTGTGCGTCCCTCAACATCCTTGGGGTCTCCTACTGTGAGGCCTTCCACCTCTTCATCCGGGCAGATGCCTGACCAGGCCATCTCCATGACATCATCGGCGGTAAGGCCCTCCTTCTGGATTACGCCGAGACGGATATAGTCGGCTGCAATATTTTTGAGAGCTTCCTCTGTGATTGCGTCAGACAGACCAAAGTCCAGGGAATCCCAGAATTCCAGCTGATCCTCAAATTCGCCAGTCATCTTGTCTGTGTCGAACATGAGCTGCACAGCATCCTCGGAGTGAAGGCGTGCATACTGTCCCGCGCGCTTGATGGCCTTGACAATGTATTTTGCGTGAACAGGATTTTTCTCCATAAAATCGTTGTTCATGGCAGTTACGCAGCATACCTCGCCCTCAAACTGCTCGTCAGGAGTAATAGAGCATACTTTGCGCATCTTGTCACTGTAGTTGGCGATAACAAAGTAATCTGAGAAAATGGAGGCATCGATCTCGCCGCTCTCCATGGCAGCTACGCTGGCCGCGCTGTCTGCGATATCGAGATACTCTACCTCTGTGGTAGGATCGATCCCCTCTCCGTCGAGCATACGGTAAATGATATTCTGATCGGAATTTCCGATACCGTCATGGATCGCAATAGTCTTTCCTTTTAAATCCTCTGCTGTCTGGATGTCGCTGTCGTTGAACACATAGATGGACTTGCAGCCCATGTGTGCGCCGGCCACGAAGGTCATCTCCACCCCGTTTGTCACGGGAACGAGCATGGTTGCAATGTGGTCAGTTCCCCACATGCATTTGCCTGTGCCCACGGTGGTGACAACAGACTCGCCTTCGATATATTCAGCATGGATGCCGTAATCCTCATAATAACCCAGCTGCTCGGCGAGATATACGGCAGATACGCAGGCTCCGCCATTGAACAGATAATTTAACGTAGTTCCGAAGGCAGGTTCCTTCTGCATGGCAGCCCAGTCCTCCTCGGACACGGCCTCAGGGCGGTTTGCCGTGCTGTCTGCCCCGTTTTCCTCCCCGCCTGCAGTCTGTGACTGTGCAGGGGATGTGGTCTCCGCTGCTGATTTCTGGCTTTCGGCAGGACTGCCGCCGCCCTGTTCGCCGCAGGCGGCCAGGGATAAGGCCATCATTCCGGCAAGGGCTGCTGTCAGAACTCGTTTCGCATTTGACTTTTTCATTTGACTTCTCTCCTTTTGTTTATTTAAATTTATTGACACAAGCCCAAAAGTTTGCGCTTGCTGTACCCGGTTTACCGTCTCCGGACCATGAGCTGCCGGGTGCCTGGAATAGGTTCAGGCAGCAATCAGGGCTGCAGAGCTGGCCTTATTTGGCGCCCGTTCTGCCAAAATGCAGGCAGTTAAGGATCTCATTGCGGCAGGCTACAAAGGAATCGGAGGATCGGTCTCTGGGATAGGCCTGCCTGATCTGGATGTCTGAAACAATCCGTCCGGGATGTGCATCCATGACAATTACCCGGGTTCCCATGTAAATGGCCTCATCCACATCATGGGTGACCATAATCGCAAGCTGCTTTTTTTCCTGCCACATTCTTAAGATCTCATCCTGCATATTCATGCGGGTAAACGCATCCAGTGCGCCAAGCGGTTCATCTAACAGTAAAATGTCAGGTTCATTGATCAGAGAGCGGACCAGGGCGACGCGCTGGGCCATACCGCCGGAGAGCTGGCCGGGATAATCATTTCGGAAGGATTCCAGGCCAATGATTTTAAGCATTCGCTCTACCTTTTCCTCGTTCCCCTTCAGTTTCCCCTGCAGCTTCAGGCTGAAGGAGATATTCTTTTCTACTGTCAGCCAGGGGAAAAGGGTGGGCTTTTGGAATACCATTCCCCGTTCCGGGGAGGGCCCGTCTATCTCCCTGCCGTTGACTGTTAAATGACCGGTTGTAGGCGGGATGAGCCCGGCAACCAGGCGCAGAATAGTAGACTTTCCGCATCCGGAGGGCCCCACCAGACTGATGAACTCCCCGCTCTCCATAGAGAGATTGACTTCATTCAGGGCATGGGTGACCTCATCCTGCTCTACCTTTGCAAAACTTTTTGAAACATTGTCTAACTGAAGAATAACTGTATGTTCTGCCATTATTTCACTACTCCGTTCTGCCATCTGAGGGCGCGGCGCTTAATCAGATCCAGCACCTTTGTCACAATAGTAAAAATAAAACAGATGACAAACAGCGCTGC
>JAHZAR010000101.1:3532-8719 GCA_019423835.1 Clostridiales bacterium
TGCAAACATTTTGTCGTAGGCCGCCCAGGATTTAGCCCAGTTCATATACCATCCCAGTCCGGCCTTGACTCCCATCATCTCAGCAATCATGATTGCGACACAGGAGGAGCTCATGGCCTGTGTGCACCCCTGCAGAATAGAGGGCATGGCGTGGGGGATAGCCACCTGAAAAACGAGCTGTCTTTCGCTGGCCCCCAGCGTTCTCGCTGCGTCAAAATAGTCTTTGTCCACATTTTGAATGCCTGACATGGAAGCGACTGTAACGGCAAACCATGAGCCAAGGGCGATAATAAACACTGCACCCCTGAACAGGGAGGTCGCCACGACCATGATAATGGGGATCCATGTGGAGGTGGGGATCGGCCCCAGAAATTTTATGACAGGAGTGATCCAGTATCTTGCCTTCTCCGAATAGCCGCAGGTAATTCCTGTAACGAGCCCCAGGGCAATTCCGATAAAATATCCCAAAAACAGCAGGCGCAGTGTGTGCAGCGTACATTCTAAAAGATAGGCGCGGTCTTCCCAGGCAATGTTCAGAATACTGTTCATGCAGGGCACAAACGGCTGTGACAGAATACCTGTTTTCAGGGTCAGATAGTCGTAGCCGGTGAGCAGGAGAAAGAAAGCGGAGCAGAGAGGCGCCCGGTAGCGCAGGCTTTCTGCTGTTCTCCGATCCCCCCTCCGGTATTTGACTGCAGCGGCAAGAGCGCAGAGGACGTAGATGACCATAAAGGCGGCCACAGCGCCCACGTAGGTGTAGGGATGGCTGTTGGGGCTGCCGTTAGGAACCTCCCAGTATTCGATGATGGCAATAAAACCGCAGATAACCGGAAGAATCATGATAATAAAGTCCAGTATTTTCTGGCTGCGGGTCTTTTCTTTTTCTTCCAGCTCCTTTAGCTGCTGCCTTGTCAGGTGTCCCAGGGAGTCCTCCAGACGGCTCTCAGAGATAGGGGTATCATCTTTTTTAGTTGACATAATTTTCGTCTCCTCTGAATGCGTGATATGGTGTTCGTCTTGCAAATAAGATCTGGATACATAAAAATAAACGTGTTTTGCATGTTCTGCACCACACATTTACCAGAATTTTCCCTGATTATTTTAGTAAAAATGGTAGGGACTGTAAAATTCAAAAAACTTAAAAATAGATTGATTTATAGACTTGTTCTATAGAATTGAAGAGAGGATAAGCCGTAATGCCTCAGAAGGGAGGATATAATGGGAGTATGGGTCAGATTCAGAAAAATAGAGTTGAACTGAGCCGGCAGCTTCTCTATACTGTATGCATGGGCCAGTGTCCGGGCGGGCTGATGGAAGAAAACGGCCCAGGATCAATACAGAGGAAATATCAGAGAAAGGAGCTTCTGCAGAAATATGATAAAGGCAGTGATTTTTGATATGGATGGAGTGATTATCGACAGTGAGGGAAAATACCTGGAATATATGTATGAGTTTGCCAGGGAAAAGCGGCCGGATATCAGAATCGAGGAGCTTTACGGGACAGTCGGCACGACGAAAAAGGACTGCTGGGAGGTGATGGAGAAGGCGCTGAAAACAGGTGAAACCTGGGAGGAGCTGAGGGATCAGTATCACAGCAGGGGAATCTGGAAAAGAGCCTTTGAGGAGATAGACTACCGTGCGATTTTCAGGGCTGAAATTCTGCCGGTGATGGATCAGCTCCGGGAGATGGGACTCAAGCTGGCGGTGGCCTCCTCCACCAATCTGGATCAGGTGGATCACATTCTAACATTCAATCATGTCAAGGAGAGGCTGGAGATCATGGTAAGCGGCGGTATGTTTAAGAGGAGCAAGCCGGATCCGGAAATTTATCTCTACACAGCAGAAAGGCTGGGAGCGGAGCCTGGGGAGTGCCTTGTCATAGAGGATTCCACAGTCGGGATCACGGCCGCAAGCCGGGCGGGAATGACAGTGGCGGCCCTGATTGATGACCGGTTTGCCTTTGACAGAAGCCTGGCATCCTGTGAACTGCATACTCTGACGGAAATACCGGCTCTTGCCAGAACACTTTTGGAAGGCAAAAGGAATGAAAATAAAAAAGTGCTGTAAAAGCATAAAAAATAAAGAACAGAATTATTAAAACTTCATGAATTTTTTGATAGGCTCTTGATTTTTCAAAAAAAATCACTATACTATGGATATGTCATGAGGAGGGAACAAAAGCCCTCTGTGGCAGAATATTTTATAACTTTGTTGTAAAATGAGGAGGAAAAAAATTATGAAGAAAACCGTTTTATTTGCAGCAGCAGCTTTAACAGCATTTGCTTTAACAGCATGCGGAAGCACAGAGACAACTACAGAGGAGACAACAGCAGCAGTTGAGACAACAGTAGCAGCTGAGGAGACAACAGTAGCAGCTGAGGAGACAACAGAGGCAGCCGAGGAGGAGACAACAGAGGCAGCTGAGGAGGAGTCCACAGAGGCAGCTGAGGAGGAGTCTGCAGAGGCAGCAGCTGACGAGGAGACAGAGGCAGTAGCTGACGAGGAGACAGAGGCAGCAGCTGACGAGGCTGAGGAGACAACAGAGGCTGAGACAGAGGCTTAATTGTCTGAACCCTGAATTTCAAAATGCGTTATAGTTTTCTGGACTCCGGGCATTGCCTGCAGGAACAGGAAATTATACATATATGTAAAATTCACTCTTTCAAAAAGGGGCCGTCGGATTTCCGACGGCCCCTTTTGTGGTATGATATGGCTGAGCAGTGTGCGGCCCAACGGCCGCAGGCTCTATTCAGCAATTAATTCCAGATATTCCTTTGATACATAGCCCTCCTGACCCTCAAAGGTGATTTTCGCCCAGGTGTCATCGTAATCTTCGATGTATGAGACCTCTGTACCCGGAGCCAGCTGCCCCAGCTTGGAGGCGCTTGTTGACGGCTCAGAGCGGACATTCAGCGTATCACTTGTTCTGTAGCGCCTGGCAGGAGCAGCCTCAGTGGTGCTCTCCTCGGTAGGCTCCTCTTCTGTGGGAGCGATGGTTTCCAGCTCAATGGGGGCTGTGGTCTCGGCGCTGTTTTCATCCCCGGGGTGAACCAGGCGGATAATGAAGATCAGGATGATAATGACTGCAACGGGAATCAAAATCTTCAAAAGACTGCCTGGATCGATGACCGGTCCGGAGGATCGGGGCCTTCTGCGCCTTGCCGGGGCGGAACCTCCTGCTCTGGAGACAGAACCCCTGGAACGGGAAGCGCTGCCTCTGGAGGGCCGGGAATGCTGCTCTCTTTTCGGGGCATCCTCCCTGGAAATATCCTCCCGCTGACGGGAAGCGGGCTTCTTTTTCTTTCCCGTAAAATCATTTGCAAAGGTATAGATCTCCTGGGACAGCAGGTGGTAGGCCTGGCCTGCATTATAAGCCAGATTATCTTCCTCATGAACCGCCTTGTTTCCTATCATGCGGATTTTGTGGTAATGTTCGCAGGTAGTCTTATTGATAATGCCGTTCTCATAGAGGGCGTCGATCATGTCCACAAGGGTGGCTTCTGACACGTCAAAGCGTTCGCAAAGGCATTTCACCATAAATTCCAGAGTCTGTCTGGCTCTGATCATACATTCATTGTACCGTTTCTGGCCCAACAGCCGTTCTGTGTCCTGGAAGCCATTTTGTATCCTCTCCCAGCTGCCTGTATTTATATTGTCCGTATTCATAAGGCATCTCCTTTACCATTTAATACAAATCATACACTGCTATTATAATATACCTCGACATTTTCTGCACCATTATTTTGAAAAAAATTAAATTTGTAAGGAAATAGTTCATATATTGTCAGAAAAAGGGGAGTTTTCGGGAAATTTGCAGGGAGCAGATGGAAAAGGGAGGGATGAGAATCAGGAACCGAGGCAGGATAACTTTCTTGCATGTGAGTGAGAGAAATGGTAAGATAGAGGGCGGAAAAAAGATCAAGCAGGCTACTATGCCGAAAACCGGCAGAGAACAGAAAATAAATCAGGCGACAGGAGGAAAGAGAATGAGATTACGCCACATACCGGGCGCCGAGGAGGCGATTGCCCGGAGCCCCTATGTGATCCAGGAACCAAAGGAGAAAAAGGGCAAATGGAGGGAGGTATTCGGAAATGACCATCCAATCCATATCGAGGTAGGAATGGGAAAGGGCCGGTTTATCATGGAACTGGCAGAGCGGAATCCAGATGTCAATTATATCGGAATAGAGAGATACTCGACGGTACTCTTAAAGGCGCTTCAGAAGCGGGAGAAGCTGCCCCTCTCCAACATCTGCTTTATGTGCGTGGACGCAAAGGAGCTTGGAGAGATGTTTGAGCCGGGAGAAGTGAAGAAAATATACCTGAATTTTTCCGATCCCTGGCCAAAGGACCGCCATGCAAAGCGCAGGCTTACATCACCTCAGTTTATGGCTGTGTACGATCAGGTGCTTTCAGCGGATGGGGATGTAGAGTTTAAGACAGACAACCAAGGACTGTTTGAGTATTCTCTTGCATCTATCCCGGATGCAGGCTGGAGAGTGAGGGAGTATACCTTTGATCTCCACAACAGTCCTATGGCCGAGGGGAATGTGATGACAGAGTATGAGGAAAAGTTCTCTTCCAGAGGGCAGGCCATCTGCAAGCTGTCCGCTGTCCGGGATAAATAAAAAGCCGCATAAGAAAAAAGCTGTGTCTGAGCCGGGACAGTGCGTTCATGCCGGGGCTGTGCATAAAATAAGGTGAGGAGAGAGGAGGAGAGGCTTATGAGCCTGAAGAAAAAGATTATCCGCTCACTGTCCATCGCCACCTGCGACAAGACAGAGCTGAATAAGACCGTGCTTCACTGCAAACGCTGCTTTGAGGAAGCCGGTAAGGCTCTTGGAAAAGGGTGCAGGAAGCAGTGCCGCAGCAGATAGCTGCAGGGAACGAGGAGAGGGGCGTGTCAGGAAATCTGTATGCGGCTCTGCCTGTGTCTGGGCAGATCTGAAAATGGGATATTTTCCGCACGCTCCTGTTTTTTGAACCGGACAGAAACGGCTGTACGGCAGCAGTTGTCCTGAAATAAAAAAATAGAGAAAAAATAAAAAAAGTATTGACTTTTTGAGAAGGGAGAGGTATACTAACTTGCGTGTTACGGGACAGGCTTCAGAAACCTGCCGGAAATATCAGAATATGCGCCTTTAGCTCAGTTGGTAGAGCAGTAGACTCTTAATCTATTTGTCCAGG